>CAJXUL010000040.1 GCA_913060615.1 uncultured Gammaproteobacteria bacterium
GTCCACCACTGCTTATTCAGCTCAATCCTCATTATTGACTGATGTGAAGGCGCACTTTTCAGCGACCCAATTCGTCTCAGCTTTATTTGCGGTGGCTGGGCCGGTCAATTTGGACGGCCGCGCGGTGCAAGTACTTAACACTGGCTTACAAATCAATGCGCACGAGGCAGGGGAGTTGTTATCTACCTCGGTTACTTTAGTCAACGATTTTTACGCTCAAGCGATGGCGGTGCCTTTTGCGCAGAATACCCAGCAGTTGGGTGGTGGTGAGGTGCTACCGCAAGTGAAGGGTGTGTTGGGGCCGGGTTCTGGTCTTGGTATGGCAACGCTAGTACCTAATTACCGCGCTAACGGCGTGCGTTGGCAGGTTCTATCCTCTGAGGGCGGCCATGCTGATCTAGCACCTAGTACGTTTTTGGAAGCCGAACTGTGGTCGATTTTGGCGCAAAATCATGATCATGTGTGTTTAGAAACCGTGCTCTGTGGCAGTGGGCTAGTGAATTTGTATCGCGCCATGTGTGGGTTATGGGGTTCTGAGGCCGAGGAGATTTCTGCTGAAGAGATATCCCAGCGTGGACAAACCATGAGTGACCCTGTTTGCCATCAAACGCTGGAGGCCTTTGCTGGTTTCTTGGGCTCTGCGGCGGCTAACTTGGCGTTGACAGTTGGGGCTAGGGGCGGCGTTTACATCAGCGGTGGTATTGCACCGCAAATGTTAGATTTTTTGCTCAGTAGCCCGCTACGCCGTCGCTTCGAGGAAAAAGGCGACCTCAGCGACTATGTCAAAGAGATTCCCATTTTGGTGGTGTTAGATTCTCAGCCTGGTCTAACTGGCGCCATGTATTGTCTGGCTGAACGCCGCTAACTGTCTGCTTGATCACGCCCGCGATCTTGAATTTGAGCGCGACGGGCAGCTACTTTTTCTGCTCTAACTTCGCTTTTAGCGTGCGCGCGATTTGCGCTGTTTTCGATATTTAGCCCTTCACCTAACGTGGTTTGCCACCCGGCATCCATAATTTCCCGAATGGTTCCTCTGGTCACGGGTTCCGTGGTTAATATATCCGCAGCAAGTTTTTCACAGGTGGGCAGCAGTTCAGCTTCATCTACAACTCTATTCACCAGCCCCCAGGCGCATGCGGTTTGGGCGTCTAAATAGTTGCCAGTGAGGCTTAGCTCTTTGGCTCTATTGATGCCAATGAGTCTTGGTAGTCTTTGCGACAACCCCCAGCCTGGCACAACGCCTACTCGTCCATGGGTGTCGGCGAATTTGGCGTTAGGGCCGGCGATTAAAAAATCGCACATCAGCGCAATTTCGAAGCCGCCAGTGATCGCAAAACCATTAATTGCACCAATGACTGGTTTACCAACGTTGGCCACCGCCTTGCCGAGATCTTTGTCTGTGACAGTGGTTGATGCAGTCTCGCCGCCAAGTTCTTTAAGGTCTAGCCCCACGGTAAAGGCGCGGCCAGCGCCGGTGAGAATGATGACTTGGGTGCTGTCATCTACAGCTAACGCCAAAAACGTTTCTGCAATGGCTTGGCGTAGCGGGCCTGAAAGCGCGTTTAGTGCTTCAGGGCGGTTCAGTGTCACCGTAGTTATGCCCTCATTACGTGTTACCAAGACTAAATCTGCGCTGCTCATATTTTCCCCATTTTTGTATGTCTTAGATCTCAGCATACCAAGTCTTCGCAGAGACTTGTTATCACCTCTTGGTTCTATCTCTGGGTGTTATCAGGTGTGGGCGTGGCAATAAATTTCGGCGTTAAGTTCAGGCTGTCGCCTAGACACCACCTATTGGCTGACGAGTATGTAGATCTATTGCGCGTTTCACCGTAGTCTTCAAAAGATGGTTATTTAAATATGGATAACGCGATGAATATGCAAAAAAACTTCATTGGCTTTGCTCGCCGATGCTTAAAAATTTTCACAACAATAGTTCAAACAGGGTCGCTTGTGGGCGTTGTTTTAGTTGCGGGTTCTATCAGCCAGTACGCTATGGCTGATAGTTACCAAAACAATTGGGGCCCAGAGGTGGGTTCCCAGATAGCGCTTTTGGCGGCAAAGGATCAAAACGGCGACTTGCAGGAACTGAAAGATTTAACCGGCAGTCAAGGCGTGTTGATTTTTTACAACCGCTCTGCAGACTGGTGACCATTCTGTAAGCGCCAGTTGGTTCAACTGGAAGAATGGCGATTACGGTTCGAAAGTTTGGGTATTAATGTCGCGGGTATGACCTACGACTCACGAAAAATTTTGCGCGAGTTTCATAACGAGCAGAAGCTCGGCTATCCTTTGCTGCAAGATGAAAAAGCCATGCATGTAAATGCGTTGGGTATTAGAAACGAGGATTACGCAAAGGGCCACAGGGCGTATGGTATACCGCACCCTGGTATTTTGCTGATTGGCAGCGATGGTAAAATCCGTGCCAAGTTTGCGGTACCAGGTTACCGCACGCGACCGCCCTTTGAAGACATCTATATTGCGCTCAAAGCTCTACCTAAATCCGGTTAGCTGCAATTAGCGAGCTTCAAGTAAGCGTCTAGTCAGGTAGGAGTAAGGTAGCTCCAATGAAATTGGGCCTACCTTAGTGGTTTGGGTGCCGAGGGGAATGTTCGCGTAGCGGTTGATTTAGTGGGTGGGCACCGATTAAATAGGATCTTGGAGAGAAGGTCCGTGAGGCCTGTAGTACCGATAGTTATATTTCTTCGTTGAGGCAAGAAAAATCCCACATTTAGAAGCGCAATTTAGAGCAAAAACTAATCTTAAAACCGCCCGGATGAATCATTATTCGGGGTTAAAGCCATGCTCGCTTAGACGTGCACTCCTACTGGTTAGTGCAATGTTGATGATGTCTGGGTGCGCATCTCTTGTGGGGTCGTTGACCCAAGGCTTTGCTGAGGACTTGTCGGCCGCAATTTTGAACAGTGATGACCCAGCCATGGTCCGTGATGGTGCGCCGGCTTACCTTATTCTTATTGATTCGCTGTTATCGGGTTCGCCAGAAAATGTTGCGTTGTTAAGTCAGTCGGCTGAACTACATTCAGCCTATGCTGGCGCTTTTGTTGACGACGAAGAGCGCGCTGCACGCTTGCATGATAAGGCGCGTAGACAAATATTTACCGCCACATGCCTTTCATTAAAAGACGCCTGCGACTTAGATGCTCGGCCATTTGCAAAATTTTTGGCTTGGACAAATAGCCGTACGGTCAAAGACGTTCCGGCTCTGTATAATTTGGCCAGCATTTGGGCCGGTTGGATACAGGGCAATAGCGGTGATTTTTCTGCCATTGCAGAATTGGCGCGGGTAAAAGCGCTGATGCAACGGGTTGTAGAGTTAGACGAAACTTACTCTAGTGGCTCCGCGTATCTTTATCTCGGTGTATTCGAGACATTGCTGCCACCGGCTATGGGCGGTAAACCAGAAATTGGCCGTGGGCATTTTGAGCGCGCCTTAACTTTATCATCTGGTAACAACCTAATGGTTAAGGTAATGCTTGCTGATCAATATGCACGATTAGTCTTTGACCGCGAGTTACATGATAACCTGCTCAGAGAGGTGATAGCCGCAGATGGCAAAACGCCAGGTTTGACCTTAATGAATACTGTTGCGAAAGAACGAGCAAAAAAACTATTGGATTCAGCTGATGATTATTTCTAGGGTTTTGAAAAATATGCGCACGACTAATTTGCTTCAACAAAAATTCCTGTCGGTTGTGGTTTTTGCATTGCTTACTTTCAGCTCTTTGTCGAGCCATGCAGTGACGTTTAAAATTGCCACCCTGTCGCCTGAAGGCACAGGCTGGATGAAGGCATTGCGCGGCGCGGCTAAGAACATAGGCGAGCGCACTGATGGTGCAGTGAAATTTAAGATTTACCCTGGCGGTGTCATGGGTGATGACAAAGCTGTGCTGCGCAAGATGCGTATAGGCCAACTTCATGGCGCGGCATTGACCTCTGGCGGCGTAATGCAACCTTATCCAGATATTGCGTTATACAATCTGCCGCTCATTTTTAGAAATTATGCAGAGGCAGATTATGTTCGTGCACGCATGGACGCTAAGTTAATGGCAGGTTTGCGGGCGCAAAAATTTGTCGGTTTTGGCTTGGCCGAGGTGGGCTTTGCTTACCCAATGACTCAGCAACCGGTAACGTCAGTAAACGGTTTTGCAGATCGCAGAGTTTGGGCGCCAGATAATGATCCGGGTGCCATTAAAGCTTATTCGTCTTTTAACGTAACTCCTATTCCGCTGCCTATCGCCGATGTACTAACCGGCTTACAAACTGGTTTAATAGACAGTATTGGTTCGCCCCCCATTGGCGCCATTGCGCTGCAATGGCATACGCAAGTGAACTACGCCACAGAGTTGCCCATACTTTACGTTTACGGCTTATTCACTATTGCTGAAAAACCTTTTTTGCGCCTTGATGAAGAGCAACAAAAAATTGTTACTGAAGAGCTCAGTGCTGCGGTGCGTCAAGTTGACGCAGATTCACGCCGTGATAATGAAAGTGCAGTGGCAGCATTGACGAAACAAGGTATTGAATGGCTGGCACCCAGTGCCGAGGAATCTTCCGAATGGTTTACAATGGCCAACAACGCCAATGAACAATTGATTCGAGAGGACTATGTTTCAGAGCCTTTGTATAACGAGATGATCGGACATTTAGAGCAGTATCGAAGTGAAAATAGCGATCGATAAAACCCTAGGCTTTCTGCGCAAACTCGAAGATGCGCTGTTAGTTACTCTATTGCTTTCAATGGTGGGTATTGCCACCACACAAGTACTGTTACGCAACTTATTTGATAGCGGCTTTTATTGGGGCGACAGTCTTGTGCGCGTCATTGTGCTTTGGGTTGCATTAGTGGGCGCCATGATCGCCTCGCGTAACGACAGCCATATCCGTATTGACCTAGCCAGCCGTTTTTTGAGCGGTTGGGTTAAGCCTTGGGTTGCCAGAATCAGTCACGTTTTTACCTGTGGTGTTTTAGTCCTCTTTACTTGGGGCAGCTATAATTTTGTCAGCTACGAGTATATGGACAACGCCATTGCTTTTGGTGACGTGCCTGCATGGATGCTAGAAGCGATTATGCCTTTTGGCGGTGCGGTGATGACCATCCGTTACGCTATATTGGCAATTAAACCCCAATGATTTGGCTCGGCGTCATCATCATCCTGTTAATGGCTGCTATCGGTGCGCCGCTGTTTTCCGTGCTGCTTGCCGCGTCGATGCTGGGCTTTTATAGCGCTGATATTGAATTGGCTATTGTAGCTATTGAGCTTTATCGCATTGTTGATACTCCGTTACTGGTTGCTCTGCCGCTTTTTACTTTCAGTGGTTATCTTCTCAGCGAATCGAATACCTCCACACGCTTAGTTAATGTTATGCAAAGTCTGTTTGGCTTTTTGCCTAGCGGCTTAGCCATTGTGGCGTTTATTGCCTGTGCGTTCTTCACCGCGTTAACCGGCGCTTCAGGGGTGACCATTGTGGCATTAGGTGCGCTATTGTTGCCTGCCTTGCGTCAGGGTGGTTTCTCAGAAAAATTCAGTACTGGCTTGGTGACTACTTCTGGCAGCTTGGGTTTGTTGTTGGTGCCTTCAGTACCGTTGATTCTTTATGGGGTTATTGCGCAACAGATAGATGTAGGCGAATCTTTTACCATCGTGCAACTATTTGTCGCCGGCGTTGTGCCATTGTGTTTAATGCTCGTGCTGCTTTCAGCTTGGACCTTATGGAAGCACCGCGGTGGTGTCATTCCTCGCGTGCCGTTTACCTGGGCAAACGTAGGTTCAGCGCTGTGGGATGCTCGCTGGGAGATTCCATTACCTTTCGTTGTACTCGGAGGTGTGTTCAGTGGTGTCTTTGCAATTTCCGAAGCGGCTGCGGTGACAGCCCTCTATGTTATTTTTGCTGAGGTCGTCCTTTATAAAGAAGTAACCTTTAAGCAACTGGGCAGCGTTGCAGTGGAATCTATGGTTATGGTGGGCGGTATCTTAATGATCTTGGGTATTGCTCTTGGCTTCACCAATTACCTAGTCGACGCCGAAGTACCCCAGCAATTGATGGTCTCTATGCAGACTTATATCAAAAGCCCCCTTGGCTTCTTATTGCTGCTGAATATTTTACTTCTAGCGTTGGGTGCGATGTTAGACATCTTCTCAGCATTGGTCATTATGGTGCCATTGTTGTTGCCTGTTGCAGTAGGTTACGGCATTCACCCGGTGCATTTGGGCATCATATTTTTGGCCAATATGCAGGTTGGATACTTCACTCCACCAGTAGGCATGAATTTGTTTATTGCCAGCTACCGCTTTAAGAAACCGTTACTAGAACTTTATTCTGCAACGTTGCCATTTATGCTTATTTTGCTGGTGGCTTTAGCTATGATCACTTACATTCCGGTGCTCAGCCTCTGGCATATGTAACTGTTGTTGTGGTTTGTGCCCGAGTGTGACCACAAACTCTGCTGTTGAAGTGAACCCTTTGCGTTCGTGCAATTGAAGCAATATTTTATTTAGAAAATAGTTTCTAACCCCCATTTTTTGGAGTCCTTTATGAATCATAAGTTTTCTGTCGCGGTTAATGGCCAAGGGCTTTATGACATAACGCCCCAGGTTAAATCTTGCATTGAGGGTGCCGGTGTTGCAGAAGGTTTGGCTACAGTATTTATTCAGCACACCTCAGCCAGCATACTTATCCAAGAAAATGCTGACCCAGCGGTGTTAGCAGATTTAGCAACCTGGTTAGATCGCTTAGTGCCTGAGGATGATCTGCTTTATACCCACACTGAGGAGGGGCCAGATGACATGCCCGCACATATAAAGGGTGCAATCACCGCAGTGAACTTGTCAGTGCCGATAATTGAAGGGCAGCTGGCGTTAGGTGTTTGGCAGGGGATATTTCTTTGGGAACATCGACATAACGTCAAAGAGCGCAAGCTTATAGTAAATGTTTTAGGCTAACGTTCTGACAACTTGTTGGTGGGGTGGTGCCGAAAGGCTCAGTCCCCAGTCGACTAAGCTACTTGTTCATGTTGTCGCGGATTTCGCTCATCCAGCGCTCGTGACCTTCCGGGTCTAAAATCATACTCGAGAAATACTGCAGCAGATCTTTGTGGGTCTGGTTGAGCTTGGCTTCCAGCATGGCCTGTTCACCAGGCTTACTGCTGATAAACTCAAACACAGTCTTTAGATCTGTACCTTTACCCAAAACCTCAGACAACTCATCCACCACTAAGTCGTGTAGTCCTTCTAAGTCTTCTTCATCAATGCCAGCCTCGCTGGGTGAGAGCACTACATTGGCCCAAAGGGTCGCCATGTAGACTTGATACAAATTGCGGTCAATAAAGCGTTCCACAACAGTGGAGCGTTCACGTATATCTGTAAAAACAGGCTCGAAGGCGTATTTAAGGTCGGTTGGTTCTAACATGGCTTAATGGTGCCACACCTTTGAGGAGAGGACTAATACTCAAGCGCAATTTCATCCAAAAGTGTATCAGGACACATTTTGTCTAGGAACTTTGTCGCTGAACTAATGGGCGTTAGCTGAAGCCTAAGTTGCTGATTTTAATGCGATTTAAAACCCACTAGCCAAAACGTGGCCACAGTTATCAAACGCTGTCTAGATTTGCACACCCTGGGTGGCTGAAGTAATGTCAGGGCTGAAAAAATCTAATAAAGAAGTGGGGAGAGTAATGCTGCAATTTGACCGAGTAACCCTAGACAGTGAATCCGAAGTATTGCGGCAACGGGTGCGTGATTTTGTTGCTGATAACCAGCATCATATGCCGCAACCCAATTCAGATTTTGTTACCGGTCACGACGCAGAATTTTCTGCCAAACTAGGTGCCCAAGGCTGGATTGGCATGACCTGGCCCACTCAGTATGGAGGTGCGGAGCAAAGCAATTTTGAACGCTTGGTTGTAACAGAAGAGTTGCTAGCAGCTGGTGCTCCTGTCAGTGCCCACTGGATTGCCGATCGGCAAAGTGGTCCTCTACTGCTGCGTTTTGGTACCCCAGAACAACGCCAGCGTTATTTGCCTGGCATTGCCAGTGGTCAAAGCTACTTCTCTATTGGTATGAGTGAGCCGGACACCGGTTCAGATTTAGCTTCAGTGCGTACGACTGCTCTGGCCGAGGGTGATGCCTATCGCATTAACGGCACCAAAATTTGGACCACAGATGCCCATCGCAACCATTACATTATTTGTTTAGTCAGAACCGAGGCCCCTTCAGAAAATCGCCACGCGGGTTTCTCACAAATCATTGTCGATCTAAAGAATGATGGCGCAAAGGTTCGCCCCATTAGCAATATGGCAGGTGGCGAAGATTTCAACGAGGTGGTGTTTGAAGACGTATTAGTGCCTAAAGATCGCATTGTGGGTGAGCCGGGCAATGGCTGGCAGCAGGTGACCTCGGAGCTTGCCTACGAGCGCAGTGGCCCTGAACGCTTTCTTTCAGCCTTCAGGGTGTTTGTAGAAATGGTGCGTATTTGTGGCGACAAGCCCAGCCCGCATCAGGCTGCGGCCATTGGTCGTCTAGCGTCGCACTTTATGACATTGCGGCGTATGTCTATTTCTGTGGCCGGCATGCTGGAGCAGGGTAAAGACGTAGGCGTTGAAGCGGCGCTGGTAAAAGAGCTGGGTAATAATTTTGAGAAGGTGTTACCGGAAGTTGCGCGGTTAGTGGTGCCTGACCTAAGTCAGCTAGACCCCGCCAAACACAAACTGTTCCGCGACACGTTTGAAGAAACTTTACTGCTGTCGCCATCCTTTACATTACGTGGCGGTACTCGAGAAATTTTACGCGGCGTCATTGCCCGCGGATTGGGGTTACGTTGATATGGACACAAGACAACTTATTATTGATACAGCAGAGAAAATTTTTGCCGATCACTGTCAAAAAAACCTTTTAGATTCTGCTGAGCAAGGTACCTTCCCGCAAGATTTATGGGAAAAAATTGTTGAAAATGGGTTTCACCAATTAGGTTCAGCGGGCAGTGGTACTGATGCCGCCGACCTTTACGCATTTCTAAAAGTATGCGGCAGATTTTCGGTCCCGTTGCCTATGGTAGAAGTGTTGCTGTCTAACCAATGGTTGTCCTCTGAGGCCTCTGAGACAACAGTGTCAGGCTTGGACTTTGCCAGCATTGGTCGGTTAAACGACACCTCAATTAACCAAGTACCTTGGGGGCGCAAAGCTAACAAGGTATTAGGCGTTGCAGCAGACAGTCACAAAGTATTGGTTATGGGTGCACCCAGTATTAACGAGCAAGGAAGTAATCTTGCAGGGGAAGCCCACGACACCTTCTTGCTGGCGGGTACCGAGCGAGAAATTGAGTTAGAAGACTCGCCCTTCGCGCAAATGGCACTGGCACGCACCAATTTAATGGCCGGTGGGCTACAAGCCACCTTAGATTTAGGTTTACAGTTTGCCAGTGAGCGCAGCCAGTTTGGTCGCTCCATCAGTAAGTTTCAGGCCATTCAGCACAGCTTGGCAGTTGTCGCTGCTGAGGTTGCAGCCGCCCAGCGTGCGGCGGATGCCGCAGTAGATGCGCTAGGCACTGACCGTTTTATAGATGAAGTGTCAGCCAGTAAGGCGCGGGTAGGCGAGGCAGTAGGCATTGTTGCTGAACAAGTGCACCAGGTGCACGGTGCAATGGGCTTTACCTATGAGCACCGATTACACCACTTTACCCGCAGATTGTGGGCATGGCGCGATGAGTGGGGCAACGAATTTTACTGGCAAGCAAAATTAGGTAGCCGCCTCGCGGCCATGGGTGCAGACAAGGTTTGGGGTTATATTGCTACTCGCGGGTAGCAGCTTTAGTAGCCTCAAACTTCTATAGTGCAAATCTGGATTCACTGTCTGCGATCGCACGCGGCAGTGGTAGACGCATTTGCTTAACCTCGCTCGTAGCACTCGCCCTTGGGCTCTTTCATTGTCTAAATAGTCTTACTCAGCGTTAGGCAACACTCAAACCTTCCAAGGCATTAATGTTCCCCTTGCACACAGCCTTTTGTATTTTTCTCAAAGTTTTAGATTCTGTTTGAGAACAATGTTTCCCCACGGATCTAATATTTTCTACTCCACACGTGCCGAAATTCGCCCGAGGCGGCCTAGTTCGATCTAGTTCGATTAAGTTTGATTTAGCGCAGTTGGACAGCGATACCAAAACTAACCTAACTTTGTTGTCAACTGGTAGCGGATGCAAACCATTTGTCTGAAATAAAATGCCTTTCAAGTGATATAAAAAATTTGATGAGTTGAGAGTTGTATAACCTGTTTGTAGCAATATTGGTTTGTCGATGCGTCGTCATAATCACCTTTTTCGCTCCGCAATATTGAGGTTAAGGCTAAACAACGGGCAGCAGTGCTAGATCAATATCAATCGTGAGGAAACGGAATGTTTAACAGGGTTTTTAAAATGTTGCTTTGGGTCCTGATTTTTAACAAGCGTAAAGCCACACAAAGCATTGTGTTTGTTATTTTTTCTCTTCTATCGCTTTCAGGCTGCAGCGATCAGCAATCCTCAACCGCTATCGCTGTGCAAACCCAGGCTCCAGCCAGTCTTTATACCCGTACCTTAAAAGAGCTCACCAGCACCATTCAAACGCCGCGACAAAAAAGCATTGTTAACAGCTTTAATATTAAGCAAGCACGTGTCCATTCTAATAACTACTTTGCGCGCAACATGCCTCAAGGTCGGGCGGTGACCAACAAACGGGGTACCTACGGAAAGGACTATCACCTGTGGGTGTACAACACAGAGTTTGCTGAGCGCTTTGGTATGCCGCCGGAGTGGGTAGACAACAGTATAAAGGGTGCCGAAGCGCTGGCTTATCGGGTGGACTGGGATGTGGGCGGTGTGCATTGTCTTACCGCCAAGTCCGGCGATGCTGACAATAACTCTCAGTGTCGGCCCAAACCCGTTTGCGTAGTAGATGCCTATATCAGCGACGCTCCGAGCATACCGTGGCTCACCGAGCGCACCCACGACAGCCTGTATGGGCGTAAATCTGAGCGCTGGTTGAATGCGCGTATAGGTCAACCCCGTGTGCTTAAGCCGATTAATGGCGTGGCGCTGGCGCGTGGGCAAGATGCGGCGCTTGTAAGCGGCGACTTTGTTGCCTACGACAAAGAGGTTTACCGAGCACTGAACTACCTCAGCGTCAGTTTTAACTGCGCACAACTCACAGGTCTTGAGCAAAACGACGGTCATCGTCTATTACTAGGTGACACCAGTAGTCCTTACAGCATTAATATTCCAGCAGTATTGATCAGCGAGATCAAAGCATGGCACCAACAAGCTGAGCACTATGCAGAGTTGTTTTTGCCGGAGGGTGAGGACACAAAGTATCAAGACGATCATGTATGGGCTTATAGCGCGGATTTTGCGCAGCGCTACAACTTGCCAGCTCAGTGGATAGACCCGCAGTTGCAGGGCGCAGAGGCCGTGGCCTACCGAGTGGACTGGGACTATTTGGGCACTAAGTGTGGTTACTTCAGCAACCTAGAAAACTGCCGACCAGCTCCGGCCTGCATTGTAGACATATACATGCACAGCACCACCAACCTGCCATGGAACTCGTCGACAAGACATGACAGTCGCTACGGGCACAAGTCCAAGTTACTTATGTATTCCCAGCGCAAGAACGACAAGCCTGGTTTCTTGTATCGCATGGCTCGTCGGGGGACCGGGCCTTCCAGTTATCGGATGGGGTTGGACAGAGTTCGCGTAGCCAATGGCGAAAAAAGTAGGGGCAGTCTTGGTAATTATTCGGTCATGGAGTACGACCGAGATCTCATCCGTGGTCTTCAATACTTGTCTGGTATGACCACTTGCGGCGGTTTTGGTAGGACCAGACACACAAAGATCATAGTGGAGACGCCAGCATTTTATGCTGATGGCGCTGTTGATTACAGACCAAGAGCGACTGCTCATCAAATTGAGATGTCGAATGACTTTATGCAAAGGGTCAGTGCCTATGACCAGTGGGTATACGCACCAAACTCTCTATTTAGCGCTCTAAAAGAAAACCTTTCCCAACAAAGCAACCCAACTGACGCTCAATAATGGCTTATGCCAAGGACGATATGATGGACACTAATACTGCAACTAAAATCAGTTTAGCCGACTACGCCATACTCGCTGGCGATGTGTATAAAGAGCACTCAGTGGACCGTGGTACGGGCGATCGGCGAGCAAGCAGTGATGGCGGCGATCAGCCTAGCTCCGGCCGAGTCGCTCGCAATGTCCGAGGCCGAAAATTTAAGTGGATATATTTCACCCTTTCAGCGCTCCTAATCTTTGCTTGTAGCAACGAACCCAAGCAAAACCCAACAGAAATGTCTATTGCCGGCAGCCATTTCAAAATTCCTAATGAATATCTTTCTTATGAGGAAGATTTTGACGGCGGGGAGCAAGATGTTGTTACGTTAAAGTTTGACTTCGACTCGTTAGGCCCTCCGGCCGAGGGCATTCCTACCTACATATCAGAGAGAGCAGGCACTGCTGTTCAAGCAATGCTCCGCAAACACGCTATTGATACGTCGAAAACATGTCTTGAAAATGATCTAAGACGCTACGAGCGAGAAATAGTTTCCAGCAGCACAAAGGGTTTTTTGACGACTTATCATACTAACTCTCACAAGAGTTACTACTTCTATGCTGATGGGAGCAATGAGCTTTACTTCCGATGTTCAAATGCAGGCACGCCTACGTGTTTCAGTTGCAAGCAACAAGTCTTTGAGGGAGTGTCTGCAAGCTATATGTTTGCACTAAGCTTGTGGGACCAAGCGCACTTACTGAAAGAGAAGACACGCACATTGTTGGGTAGGTTTTCGGCGGAGGAAGTGAAATGAGAGGTTACCGATTAACACAACAGCAGTTGCAACAGATTATTGACTATTATGATACTGGCGATTACCAAAGTGCTTATAGAGTAATTGCAAGCGCAACAGAGGGTACAGATTACAGTGGCAACAGTTGGTTCCACCACGCAGCGGCAATTAATTCAGGCGTGGGTCCAGCTTCCCAGTTCATTACAACCTATATGGATGTGTCTATATATATGGGGTTTGATGGCGAAAACATCCCAACTGACGATATGTATCAAGAAGCATCAAATGAAATAGCACGGGCCGTTTTAGGGAGAGTCATTGAGGGCGGTGGTGACTTGCCAAAATTGCAGGACATCATTAACGATGACGCTAAAGTTGGCGCGAAATTCCTGGGGTTGGCGCCACTAGAGTGGGCTGGGACCCCTGGTCAGTGGGTGTTTCCTTATGACTCTGCGGACCCAGAAACTGCACAGGACTGGACGCAAGTTGCGACCGCTACTGTTACTGCACTAATGGTAGCCGGTACTGTAGGGGTTCTTGAGCTGGTTGAAGTGTTTAGTTTCGAGTTGGGTGGCAATGTCTCTGAGCTTGAGGAAAAAATACAGAAAATTGTTGATGGGCTGCTTGCAGCCGAAACCAATTCAGACACGACTACGCTCTCCGATCTTATCAATGGTGAGGAAAACACCGCTGCTTTGGATCGCATTCAAATCACCATACATGAGGGCATTAACGTAGCAGAACAATATGACAGCCCTTTGGTACTAGATTTGGATGGTGATGGTGTTGAGACGCTGGGAAAAAGCAGTGGTGTTCAATTTGATTTAGACGCCGATGGTTTTGCTGAACTCTCTGGTTGGGCGGGTGCCGATGATGGTCTGCTGGTGCGCGATATTAATGGTAATGGGCAAATTGATAATGGCCGCGAGCTTTTTGGTAATTACACCCAGCTCAATAATGGTGATTTAGCTGCCAACGGTTTTGCGGCGCTGGCTGATCTAGACAGTAATGGCGATGGTGCGGTGGATGCCAATGATGATGCGTTTGACCAACTGAGAGTCTGGCGAGATGCCAATAGCGATGGTGTGGTGCAAGAGGGCGAACTATTAGGCTTAGGCGAAGCTGGGGTTAGTGCGATACAAACCGGTTATGTAGCCAACAACAATCGAGTCACTAATATTGATGAACACGGCAACAGGCACTTACAGCTGGGAGAATATACGCGCACAGACGGCACCATTGCGGGTGTAAGTGACGTTTGGTTTGCGGTTAACAAAACCCAAACAGTTAATCTAAACAGCATAGAAATCCCGGACAATATTGCCGCACTGCCCAATGTGCAAGGCTTCGGTACCGTGGTGAGTTTGCAGCAAGCCATTGTGGAAGATGAAAGTGGAGAGCTGCAAGCACTGGTTGAGGATTTCCTGCAGACAGATGATATACAGACTCGGCATGAAATGGTCACAGAGTTGTTATACCGCTGGGTTGGTGTTTTTGACGATGGCGAATTTGATCGCTTGGATCCGTCAACGTCACCTATCCCAGGTCAAATTAGGGACGCATTAAGTATATTACAGGATGGTCGAAAACTTTCCGTACTAGAGGCGTTCGCTGGAGAGGCCTATGACCAGGACGGTCATTTTGGGCAAGCAGGTCCCCACGCAGCAGTGTTGTTGAATTTCCTGTTTCATGATTTGGCCAGATATGTTTCCGCGCAGTTAACGGCAGAGGCGCAGTATCAGGATATTTATCAGCAAATAACTTTTCAAACCGATCCCACTGACGCTGAAAAATTGTTGGATGCAGATGTCAGCCAGTTAGTAGAGAGCTTACCTCTTGGGTCTTTTCTGGAAAGCGATAGATTGCGCTTGGCAGACTTAGCAGCCAATTTGAAATCTTTGGGAGAAGTTGGCGAACAGGTATTGGCGGCGTTGGCCCGTGTGGATGATAGTTCCACCCACGACCTTTGGGACGCCGATAGTCTAATTTACTTTTTGAATGACGGTATAAATGCGGGTCATGGGGAACATGGAGTTTATGGTAATTCGACCCATGGCCGAATAAGCACCCATGCCGACCAAGACAAAAACTTCATCATTTTTGCTTTTGGGGGCAATGACCGTTTAGGTGGTACCGCAAGAGACGATCAATTTTACGGTGGGCAGGGCAACGACCGGCTATACGGTTTGGCAGGCAATGACCAACTTTATGGCGGGGACGACAACGACCAATTGTTTGGCGGTGCTGGCGATGATCGTTTGGTAGGCGGCAGTGGCGACGACACTTTACACGGTGGAACAGGTAACGATACGTTGCTTGGTGGCGTTGGCTCTGACTATCTTCGGGGAGACGCGGGTAATGACATTTATCATTGGGGTATTGGTGATGGTAATGACTCTATCCATGACAACAATGCTGACGATTACTTTAATGCAACGCACCAAGACACCCTTATTTTTGGCCAAGGTATCACTGCTGAAAGTATCCTGTGGACGCGCACGGAATTTAATCTTGTGGCCACTGTTGTGGACGATGAAAGTGGTATTACTCAAAGCTTGTCTTTGGTGCGCTGGTTTTTA
Source organism: uncultured Gammaproteobacteria bacterium (assembly GCA_913060615.1). Taxonomy (GTDB): domain Bacteria; phylum Pseudomonadota; class Gammaproteobacteria; order Pseudomonadales; family Azotimanducaceae; genus UBA4421. The sequence goes on from CAJXUL010000040.1 coordinate 15,422, forward strand.
GGCCCCACTCATCAAATTGAAGTGGTGCAACTGGCGGATGGTACGGTGCTGGATAAGGCGGTCGTAGTTGAGGCGTCGAAAGAGATCAAGGGTACCGACGCCGACGATAAATTAAGTGGTTTTGCAGATAGCGATGGTCGTTTCTTCGGTTTAGCTGGCGATGACACGCTTAGGGGTAATAGCGGAGATGACCGTTTGTATGGTGGTGAAGGCGATGACTTCTTAATGGGTGGCCTAGGCGACGATACGTTGGTCGGCGGAGCGGACAACGACTTTCTTCAAGGTGAAGCTGGTAACGACACTTATCATTGGGGTTTGGGTGACGGCAATGACACCATTAGTGATTTTGATCGAGTAGACTATTCAAACGCTGAGCATCAAGACACGTTGGTTTTTGGGCCGGGTATCACGTTAGAAGCCATTGGTTGGTCGCGCTCCGGCGACGATTTGGTTGCCAGTGTTGCAGATGGTGACGGTGCGACTCAAAGTTTGACGGTGCAGAATTGGTTTTACAGTGAGAGTCATCAACTAGAGCGGTTGCAATTGGCTGATGGCACGATATTAGATAAAGCCGAAATTGAGGCCTCAATTGTTATTTCTGGCTCTGCGGGAAACGACAACTTAAATGGGTTTGCCAACAGCAACGACGTAGTTCACGGCTTAGCCGGTAATGACACCTTGCGAGGCTACTCTGGCAACGATCGTTTAGACGGCGGCGCAGGCAATGATCGTCTTTATGGCGGGGTAGGTGACGATACATTAAACGGTGGTGCGGGTAATGACTCTTTGCAGGGCGGGGTTGGCGACGACGTCTACCACTGGGGTATTGGTGACGGTAATGACAATGTCAGCGGCTATATCCTTGGCTACCATACGGAAACTGAAAACCACGATAAGGTGATGTTTGGTGAGGGGATTGCAGCCGAAGATATTGTTTGGTCGCGCGCTGGGGCTAACCTTATTGCCACTGTGCTTGATGCTGAAGGCGGCGTGCAAAGCTTAACTGTGTACAACTGGTTTAGTGGCGGAATTTATCAAATAAACCTGTTTCAGTTGGCAGACGGTAGCGTGTTAGGTAAAGCTGATATACATGCTTTGGTCGCCATCGTGGGTACAGAAAGCGCTGACAATTTGCGCGGCTTTGCCAATAGTAATGACCGGATTTTTGGCTTGGGTGGTAACGACTACCTTAGTGGCAACAGTGGTGATGATCATTTAAATGGTGGCGCTGGCAATGACCGATTACTAGGCGGAGCGGGAGACGATACCTTAGTTGGAGGTAGCGGTGACGATTCTCTGCAAGGTAATGCCGGTAACGATACCTACCGTTGGGGTATTGGCGATGGTAATGACAGCATTAATGATGCGGATACCGCCGACAAAGGTGACCCTGAGCATAAAGATACACTGGTATTTGGCGAGGGCATTACTGCCGAGGGTATCGCTTGGTCAAGCGCTGGCGCTAACCTTGTTGCCAGCGTTACAGACGGTGAGGGCAATGTTCAGAGTTTGACACTGACCAATTGGTTTGTCGGTGAGAGTTATCAGCTAGAGCAGATACTACTTGCCGATGGCGCAGCGTTGAATAAAGCAGATATTGAGCCGTCATCACAAATTCTGGGCTCGGAAGATAATGATAACTTGCGCGGCGTTGCCAATAGCAATGACCGCATCTTAGGCCTAGCCGGTGATGACGTGCTAAGTGGCGACAGTGGCAATGATCATTTAGAGGGTGGTGCAGGTAACGACACGCTAGGCGGCGGGGCTGGCAACGACACTTACTATTGGGGTATTGGTGAGGGTAACGACAGTATTAATGATTACGACTATGGTGATGTTAGAAACTCGGCCCATGAAGATACATTAATATTTGGTGAAGGCATTGCACAGGAGGACATCGTATGGTCACGTTCTGGCGCTGACTTTGTAGCCACAATCACAACCGATGATGGGAGCACTCAAAGCTTAACGATCAACCGATGGTTTAGCGACACCAGTTATCAACTTGAGCGCCTGCAGCTAGCAGATGGAACGGTGTTAGATAAATCAGCCCTTGAACCCTCCACAGTGATTGCAGGTACACAAAATAACGAGACGTTACGTGGCCTGGCTAACAGCAAAGACACTCTTCTAGGGCTGGGGGGCAACGATTATCTCTATGGGAGTAGTGGCAATGACCACCTAGATGGCGGTGCAGGCAACGATACACTGCAAGGGGATGCAGGTAGCGACACTTACTACTGGGGTCTTGGTGATGGTAATGACAGTATCAATGATAATGACAATACCGACAAAAATGACCCAGATCATCAAGACACTTTGGTGTTTGGTGCAGGCATTACCGCTGAAGACATTACCTGGCGTCGCTCCGGTACGAGTCTGGTAGCTACAGTTACTGATGCTGATGCTGATGCTGATGGTACATCTCAAAGCTTAACTTTGAGCAGTTGGTTTAGTGGTTCCGACTATCAGGTTGAACGGCTGCAGTTGGCAGACGGTACAGTGCTTGATAAAGCGGAGGTTGAAGCTTCAATAGTGATTTCTGGTACCGCAAATAATGACTATTTGTATGGTTTTAGAGACAGTGATGATCGTATTCAAGGTCTTGCAGGTAATGACTACCTTAATGGCTACAGTGGCGATGACCGCTTAAAGGGTGGGATTGGCAACGATCGTTTACTCGGTGGCACGGGTAATGACACGCTAATTGGTGGTGCTGGCAACGATACACTGCAAGGTAATGCCGGTAACGATACCTACCGTTGGGGTATTGGCGATGGTAATG
>CAJXUL010000041.1 GCA_913060615.1 uncultured Gammaproteobacteria bacterium
CCTCTCTATTCGTCGGCAGCGTCAGATGTGTATAAGAGACAGGGGTAAGAAGTAAAATTGTTTTGATCATCTAGGTTCTGCCAGTCTGAAAGTTAATTTGGGCGAGGGTAGCCAAGTTTTTCATATACTTGAAGCCATCTGAGTATGGGTTCAAAAGCACGTTTACGCCAGTATTTCGCGGTACGGGGCGTTGTAATGGGTTGTGAAACCGCCCCATGGAAAGCTTGGCAGATCAATGACTGACGTCTGCCATAATGCGTTAGTCTTATGCTTTAAATCTCATTTGTAGTAAAAGGTGAGCATCGGTTTATTAGTTTTTGTATTTGGGAGAGTGTGAATGTCATCTAATGACGCAGAGTTGGTCCGGCCTTTTAAAATCAGCATTAGTGAAGATGAAATTAGCGATCTCAAGCATCGTCTTGCCAATACCCGTTGGGCGGATGCGGAAACGCCGGATGATTGGAGTCAGGGTTTGCCGTTAGCGTATGCCCAATCGCTGCGTGATTACTGGCTTAACGACTACGACTGGCGTGAGCGTGAGGCTTATTTTAATGGGTTCGATCAATACCTAACTGAAATCGATGGTCTAGACATTCACTTTATTCATCAACCTAGCAAGGTTGCAGGTGCGCGGCCCTTACTCATTACTCATGGTTGGCCGGGGTCGGTGGTGGAGTTTCACAAGGTTATTGGTCCCTTGACGGATCCGGTTGCCCACGGTGGTCGCGCTGAAGATGCGTTTCATGTGGTGTGCCCTTCACTACCAGGATATGGCTTTTCGGCCAAACCTACGACTACGGGTTGGGGCGTGGAAAAAATTTCTTCGGCTTGGGATACGCTGATGTGTCGCTTGGGCTATGAGCGTTATTTCGCTCAAGGCGGTGATTGGGGTTCTGCGGTCACTACGGGCATTGGTCGCCAAAACTTTGGTCATTGCGCCGGTATTCACGTCAACATGCCTACGGTTGGGGCAACTGGCGATGCGCTTAAAAATCCCACTGAAAAAGACACTATTGCGCTTAAGGCCGCTGGCTATTATGCCCAGTGGGGTGCGGGCTACTCTAAGCAGCAGGCTACGCGTCCGCAAACTTTGGGCTATGGGTTGGTGGACTCGCCCATGGGTCAGGCTGCATGGGTGATTGAAAAGTTTTACGAGTGGACAGATTGCCAAGGCGATCCGGAAAATGTGTTAACTCGCCAAGAGTTAATAGACAACGTCATGTTTTATTGGCTGGGTGGTAACGGCGCTTCATCTGCGCGTTTGTATTGGGAGAGTTTTGGTACTGCATTTTCTGGCGCGGGTACAACCGTTGAGGTGCCTACGGGCTGCAGTATTTTCCCCAAAGAAATTGTGCCTTCCCCGCGTAGCTGGGCGGAAAAGCTTTATACCAATATTGTTTATTGGAATGAGCTGGATAAAGGCGGGCATTTTGCGGCCTTTGAGCAGCCCGAACTTTATATTGCTGAGGTACGTAAATGCTTCGGCCATATGAGTTTATAAGCTCTATTTCTTAGGCTATTTGTCTTTCGTTCTCTCTTGGGCTTGCTTGATATTCCTAACCTTCGCTATGGTGGGCGCTCACTAGGAGAACCAAATCATGTCAATTAAGTTCGAGATTAACGGTGTCAGTGTAGAGCTGGATGCGCCGGACGATACGCCGCTTTTATGGGCCGTACGCGACGAGTTAAATCTTAAAGGCACCAAGTTTGGTTGCGGTATTGGTCTTTGTGGTGCTTGTACCGTGCACGTAGATGGCGTGGCTCAACGCTCTTGCATTACGCCGCTTGCCAATGTTGCCGGCAGTAATATCACCACCATTGAAGGGTTGTCGGAAAACGACGATCACCCTCTGCAACAAGCATGGGTTGAGGCGCAAACCCCTCAGTGCGGTTACTGCCAGTCCGGTCAAATTATGCAGGCCGCCAGCCTTTTAGCGTATAACGCTGACCCTAGTGATGCTGAAATTGACTCTGCCATGAACGGCAACCTTTGTCGTTGCATGGCTTATGTACGCATTAAGAAAGCCATTAAGTTGGCGGTAACCAATGCCGCTGCCAAGCAGGAGACGCAAAATGCATAAAATTAAATCTCCAACGTCACCCTCATCAACAAAGCTTTCGCGTCGTGGATTTATGATCGGTGCCACCAGTGTGGGTGTGACTTTGGCTTTTGTGCCAGCCGCATTATTGGCCAGCGATCCTGCCCAAGCTTTGTCTGCGAATAAATTTGAGCCCACCATCTGGTATTCAATTGCGCCTTCTGGGCAAATCACTGTGAATGTGACGAAGGCCGAAATGGGCCAACATATTGGCACCGCTTTTGCGCGTATTGTTGCCGAAGAGTTAGAGGCTGATTGGGCAGATGTGCAGGTCAATCATGTGGATACTGAAGCTAAGTATGGTGCTTTTGTTACTGGCGGCAGCTGGTCTGTTTGGCAAAACTTCGACCTTATGAGCCGAGCTGGTGCAGCTGGTCGTACTGCATTAGTATCAGAAGGCGCGCGTTTGTTAGGTGTTGCAGCGGGCGATTGTAGCGCCGCTAACAGCCAGGTGGTTTGTCGTGGTAAAAGCATCAGCTATGGCGATATTGTGCGTACAGGTAATCTCAGTCGCACCTATACCGATGCGCAATTGGCAAGTTTGCCTATCAAGGCCGCCAAGGATCGCAAATTAATCGGCAGCGAAACCCAAGCCTTAGACATTCCGAGCAAGACTAATGGCGCAGCCATTTACGGCATTGATGCCACTTTTGAGGGCATGGTTTATGCCAAGCCCATTGTGCCGCCAACGCGTTATGGCTCTTGGGTTAAATCGGTGGATGACAGCCGGGCGAAAAATGTTAAGGGCTATCAACAAACCTTGGTGCTGAGAGACCCATCTAACACCGTGCCCGGTTGGGCGTTGGTGATTGCTGATTCATTCCATGCGGCGCAGCGTGCCGAGCGTTTGATTACGGTTGAGTGGGACGCTGGTGCCACCGCCCGAGTGACAGAGCGAGATATTCTCAATCGAGGTGCTGAGCTAATTGAGGGTTCGAGCGGTTCGTTAGTCGTTGAGGACGGCGAAGTAGACGCAACATTTGCCGCCGCAAACTCTGTCTTAAGCCAATCCTATACCACCAGTACGGTTTTACACTTTCAGTTAGAGCCGGTGAACGCCATCGGTTTGCAGAAAGATGGCCGCTGGGAATTGCATACGGGTAACCAGTGGCAGTCACTGATCTTACCCACGCTCGCCGAGGCATTGGAAGTGCCAGTAGAAAAAGTGGTTATGCGCACCTATTTATTGGGCGGCGGTTTTGGTCGGCGCTTGAATGGTGATTATGGTGTTCCGGCGCTGCTGGCCGCAAAAGCCTTGGGTAAGCCAGTAAAAGTTGTTTTCTCTAGAGAAGATGATTCGCGCTTTGATTCTCCTCGGTCCGCCTCAGTGCAGAAAGTCAGTATGGCTTTTGACAGTACGGAGAAGATTATTGGTATGCAGCATCACGCCACAGCTGGTTGGCCTACTTCGGCCATGGTGCCAGGCTTTTTAGGTACAGGTACTAATGGCGAAAAGTTTGATCCATTTTCAATTAATGGCGCTCAACATTGGTATGACGTAGGTGCTCATAGAGTGCGTGCCATTAAAAACGATTTAGCGAATGCTACATTTAGACCAGGCTGGCTGCGCTCTGTGGGTCCGGGTTGGACTAACTGGGCATTGGAAAGTTTTGTTGATGAAGTGGCCCACAGTAAAGGTATTGATCCAGTTGCTCTGCGCATACAGCTGCTTACCGGTCGTGGTAAGAATGCCGGGCATGCTCCGAATTCTGTGGGCGGTGCCTCGCGCATGGCTAACGTCTTGCAGCGCGCTGCTGATAAAGCCGGTTGGGGTAAGGATTTACCTGACGGTGTGGGTATGGGCATTGCCACAACCTTTGGTCAAGAGCGTGATATGCCAACATGGTCTGCCTGCGTAGCTCAAGTTGCTGTAGATAAGGCCTCGGGTAAAGTGACTCTGCAAAAGCTCACGGTGGTTATTGATGCAGGCACAATTGTGCATCCGGATGGTGCGCTGGCGCAGACCGAAGGCGCTGCTTTATGGGGTGCCAGCATGGCGCTACATGAGGGTACTGAATTTGTTAACGGTCATGTTAAGGATGTGAACTTAAACAGTTATCGACCTTTGCGTATGTCCGATGTGCCAGAGCTTGATATTGAGTTTGTCGACAGCGAGTTACAGTCAGTAGGTTTGGGTGAGCCAGCGACCACCGTGGTTGGACCTGCTATCGGTAACGCTGTTTTTGCCGCTTCCGGCGCACGGGTAAGGCATTTACCCATTACCGCTGAGGCAGTTAAAAAAGCCCGAGTTTGAAGGTTTGAGAGCCTGAGTTCTATGCCGGCATGTCCGGCTTAGGGCATCGCTTAGAATTATTTATAGCGTTGCTTTTCAAGCCATTGCAGAACTTTTTAGAATTGCTTGTAGAGACATGTTTAAAACAATTTTAATAAGTATGGCTGGTAGGGTTTGTGGCTCTCATTTGTTGATCGCTCTCCTAATAAAGAGTTACTGACCCTTAAACTCCGGTGCGCGCTTTTCTCCAAAGGCCTTGCGTCCTTCCGCACCGTCCTCGCTGGTGCGGATAGTGAGTAACGTATCTCGAGCAATGGCGCCTATTTCCGCAGGGCTTTGATTCATCGTGGCCAAGCTGAATTCCTTTAAAGTCTCTACAACTAATGGCGCTGAGTTGGCCAATATGGTGGCCCATTTTTGCGCCGCTTCTAATTCCTCTCCTTTGGCCACTACCTTATTCACCATGCCTGTGCTTAATGCTTTTTGCGCGTCAAAATCCTCGCCTAGTAGCATGAATTCCATTGCCACTTTATGCGGTATGCGTGCAACGGCGCTGCTGATTAGCCCGCCAGTAAAGCCAAGTTGTGCTTCTGGGTATTTAAATACAGTGTTCTCTGACGCCACTACTAAGTCGCACATTTGCACAATGACGTAGGCACCGCCAATGCACCAGCCATGTACTGCCGCGATAATGGGTTTGCGCGTGCCAACACCAATGCTAGGCACGCCTTGCCACATTTCTTTGGGCGCATCTTTTACATCAGCACCTACTGAAAAAGCGCGATCTCCGGCGGCGTGAAGGATGGCTACTCTGTCTTCGCTTTCATCAAATCTGCGCCAAGCTTCTTGCAGGCCGAGAATGACGGTTTCATTCAACGCGTTCATTCGATCTGGGCGATTGATGGTTATGGTGGCAACGTTTGCTGCGGAAGTGTAGGTAACGAATTCGTTCATGATTGCTCCTCTAACCAAGCGTTAAATTGCGGGTGGCGTTTCTCAATAAAGGCTTTTATCCCTTCTTGAGCATCTGGATGATGGTCAGCGATTGCGGTCTTAGATGCGATTTCATCCAATGCGTGGGTCCAATCTTGCTCGGCTGCATTGTAGAGCGAGCGTTTTAGCAGGCGCATGGCCACTTGTGGCCCCTGTGCAAATTCATCAGCCATTGTCATGGCGGCTGTGGGTAGGTCTTCGTCGGCAACCACTTCGTGTACCAGATCTAGTGCTAGGGCTTCGTCTGCGGTAACAATTTTTTTACGCATCAGAAAATCCAACGCCTTGGGTAACCCCAGTGTGCGGACTAAAAGGTATTGGCCGCCTTCGTCGGGCAGAAGGCCGAAGCGTAGGGTTGCGCTGCCCATACGGGCAGATTTTGCTGCGATACGAAAATCGCAGGACAAAGCAAGAGAGAAACCGGTTTGAATGGCTACGCCGTTCATTGCGCAAATAGTCAGTTTGTCTAAGTTACGAATGGTGGTGTTGAGTTGTTGGGAGATACTGCGCAGGCCATTGTAGGTGCCCAGTTCGTTGTCATGTCCGCCGGGGATAGGGTCTACTAATGAGTTGCCGGCCATGTCGCCGCCTTTATAGCCCTTTAGGTCATCACCGGCGCAGAAGGCTTTGCCTTGGCCAGTGAAAACCAGTACTCGCACCGCATTGTCCATTTGTGCTTGGGTAATGGCCTCAATCAGATCGCGCTTAATTGCGGTGGTCATGCCGTTCATGCGCTCTGGCGTATTCAGTTCAAACCAGGCAATGCCGTTTTTCCGAAGGCTGACCTCAAAGCCAGTAAAATTTCCTGTCTTCATCTTTTTCCCTCTCTTCTCTCTTTTACCTAGGTCCCGCTAAGCGCGGTGAAACTGTGCTCACCACTGGCTGTACGGACTAATGGGTAGAACTAGTGGCCCATAAGTGATGTCCACGTGTCGATATCGTTGATACGCAAATAAGTATTAGATTTTTTTGTTTCGCCCATGCTGGCATTTGGAATGTGGCCGTAGTTGTGGCCGGGCAATAACAACGTATCGTCTGGCAGACAGCAGAGCTTTTGCATGCTGTGGTACATGTCTTCGGAATTTGCTCCAGGCAAGTCAACACGGCCGCAGCCGTTAATGAATAAGGTGTCGCCGCTGATCAGGGTATTTTTAACTTTAAAACACTGGCTGCCGGGTGTGTGTCCGGGCGTGTGCAAAAATTCTATTTCTATGTCGCCTACTTTTAGTCGGTCACCAGATTCTACTTTCTCAATATCTGAGTCCGAAATTTCGGTGACTTTTTTTATGCCTTGGGCTTCAAGCTTATGGGCATAAAGCTTCACTGGGTTTACCTCAAGCAGTTTGGCGATGCCTTCTACATTGTTGCCGCTGAATGAGCCGCCAATGTGATCGGGGTGGTAGTGGGTGGCCAACGCCGCTGTGAGTTTGTAACCCTTTTCATTGATGTGCTTGACCATGCTGTCTATGTCCCACGCTGGGTCAACAATGACAACTTCTCTAGTTGTCCGGCAACCGATGATATAGGTAAAGTTTTGCATCGGCCCAATTTCGATTTGTTCAATAATCAGGTCTGAAGGTTCGATCCAAGCGGGTTCAGCCATTGCATTCTCATTCTTGTAAAAACTCTACATTAGCTGAAACATTGCTCATCCGCACATTTGATATTTTGCTCAACTTGATGTTGCGCGCTGCGCTTTTTGGCGCTTAAACAGCCTCAAAATGGTTTTTTCTAATGTCTGAATATGAGCAGTTTCTAACGCTATCTTTGGCTATAGTGACCTCATGAAACGGAAAATACCTGCTGGCGAAAATCTTAACATTGGCTCTGCTGCGCCCACTTTGGCGGCACGCCAGCAAGCCCGGCTGAGTCGGGATCAGCGTTTTGATGGGCGATTTATTATCGCAGTTGTGACCACCGGCGTTTACTGCCGTCCCAGTTGTCCGGCGCGTATTCCCAAAGAAGAAAATGTCCGCTACTTCGTTTGTGGTGCAGGCGCGCAGGAAGCGGGCTATCGCGCGTGTCTGCGCTGTGTGCCTGATCAAACACTACCGGTGCCTGATTGGGCTCTTGGCAATCGCCATGTGGCTAAGGGTTTGGCCATGATCGAGGCTGGGTTTTTAAACGATCATAGCGTTGCTGACCTGGCTGAAGCCCTGCAACTTAGTGCGCGCCATTTGGACCGTTTGTTTGCTGACACGCTGGGCGCAAACCCCCTAATCATTGCGCGCATTAAGCGCGGCCAAACTGCCAAAGTATTGTTGCAGCAAAGCACACTAAAATTGTCAGATTTGGCTGAGCATGCAGGCTACGGCAGTGTTAGTCAGTTTAATAAGGAGCTGCGGCTGTTGTTTAATAGCTCTCCCAGCGCTATGCGTAGGGCTAAGTTCTCCTCAAACAAAAGCTTGCTGAAAGTCCAAAAAGTCCAAGCAGTCAAAGGCAATAAAGACAAAGACAATAAAGACAAAGAAGCCGCGGAGCATGCCCTTACCCTGCGCGTGGTTTTGCCGGTGCGCATGCCCTATGACTTTGATTGGGTATTTAATTATCTCAAAGGACGGGCTTTAGAAGGTATTGAGGAAGTGCTTGATGGCCCTCATGGGCAGGTTTTTCGTCGGCGTTTAAGCAAAGCGGGTGAGCCTGAATCTTGGTTGAGAGTAGAGCGCAAGGACAGTGAGTTGATCGCATATTTGCCTTTGGGTGGCGAGCCTTTATATCAACTGCTGCGACGGCTCGGACGTTTGTTTGATTTACATACAGATGGTGCAACCGTGCACAAACATTTGTCCGCAGACCGCTTTTTGGCCCCTTGGGCTAAGGCTGCGCCTGGCTTGCGGGTGCCCGGTGCTTGGGACGGATTTGAAACCTGTGTGCGCGCTATTCTCGGTCAGCAGGTCAGCGTGGCTCGCGGTACGGAGTTAGCCAATGCCATGATTGCGCGCTACGGCGGTGGCGATTTTCCTAGTCCGCAGCAGTTAGTCGATAAGCAAATTGCGGAGCTGGGCATGCCCGGTAATCGGGGCCGGGCTATCAGCACCGTGGCGCAGCAAGTCATAGATCAAGGCGTGACCTTTGACGAAGGGCTGAAAGCCGAGGCTTTTATTGAAGCGCTGACCCAAATCAAGGGCATTGGCCCTTGGACCGTTAATTACATTCGCCTACGGGTGCTGAAAGACCCAGATGCCTTTCCCCATAACGATTGGGTAGTACTCAAGCAGCTAGAGACCACGCCGGCCAGGGCAAAGTTACAGGCCGAGCCTTGGCAGCCCTGGCGGGCCTACGGGCTAATGTATTTGTGGTTTGCGGCGTCCGTTGGTCGGGCTAAGGCAGCATCTGAAAAGAAAGCTAGGGCAAAACAAACAGAGGTTGAGCAGAGTGGGTCTAAACAAAGTAAGGCCAAACAAAGTAAGGCTTAACAAAGTAGGCCCAGCCAGAGTAACGCCGGGCAAACTAAGTTAGCAGCTCAAAGTAATTAGTTTCGTATCCATATGGAGGGGATGAAATGATTTATTACACACAGGTGCCAAGCCCTATTGGCCAATTAACTCTCTGTGGCGATGGCCAAGTGCTAACCGGTTTGTATTTCTCCTCCGGCAGTAAGGCTAGAGGCGCGGATCCGTCTTGGGTCAAAAAGCCCGAGTACTTCGCTGAAGCGAGCAAGCAGTTGGAGGAATATTTTGCCGGTACCCGGCGGGATTTTGACCTTATGCTCAAGCCTCAGTCCACGCCCTTTCAGGGGCAGGTGTTGGAAGCTTTGCAGACTATTCCCTACGGTGAAGTGTGCAGTTACAAAGATATTGCTGAACAAATTGGCAACCCTAAAGCAGTGCGGGCGGTGGGTACGGCTAATGGCGCCAACCCCATAGCCATTATTATTCCCTGTCACCGGGTTATTGGCAGCAATGGTTCGTTAACTGGATTTGGCGGTGGTCTAGATGCAAAACGACATTTGCTGGCCTTAGAAAAAGATCAAACCGGGCTCTTTGCTACCTAAATTGCGCCGGCAATAGGGTTGGTGATAATCCATCTATGTATAGGCCCTTCATCTAATAGGCCTTTTATCTATCAGTGCCTTTATCTATCAGTGCCTTTAAAAGGGTCGTTATCCTGCAAGGATTTAACTAAGTAACTATACGGTTACTTTAGTGGGCAAATTTGCCAAACTTTCCGCTAATGCGCGTTTTACGCGGAGAGTGTAATCTAATTCTTAAACTGGTATTACTGTAAGTAACTAAATAGATACTTGGCTGTCTGAGTAGAAGCTCTGAGTAGAAACTTTAACGAGAAACTATGCGTAATCCAGAACAAACCCGCTTCAAGCTTGTGGCTACCGCGACGCAATTGTTGCTGACCAAAGGCAGTGAAGGTTTGCGTGTGGATGAAGTGGCGGCCACGGCCTGCGTTAACAAGCGCATGATCTACCACTACTTCGAGAACAAAGAGGGTTTGCATCAAGCGGTATTGCAAAGCCAAGTTGAGCTGTTGGTAGATCACGCGGATGTACTTTCCTCCGGCGTGAAAGCGTTTTTGACAGAACACTTTACGTTGCGCGCAAATAAACTAGGCGAGGGAAAAGCGCTCAAACTTGAAAGTAACGCCAACAGCGGTGTGGCAGGTAGCACCACCATTACCCAACAAAGTTTGCAAACGGCTGGGTTAATAGTATTGCGTGCACTGTTGGATAAGCGGCAGTTTGCGGTGCGTTTGAGTAGCGCAGATTGGGCTTCGTTGGTGCAGGGTTTAATGGCTCTGGCGCTGCCGCAATTGTCGGAGGTAGATGAAGTGGCGGCGATCATTGATAATATAAGTGAGCGCACACTAACCCAAAAGCCTCGGTATACCCTGCAAGCGCAACATCGCTTTAGTGAGTAGGCATTGGCTGGCGCTCAGGTCTTATGTTTAAGCGAGTAGTTTAGGGTTTCGTTTAGGGCTGTATTTCACAAGAGGGTTTTTTGTTCTGATTAGCGCTGAAAAGAGCGGGCGAATGAAAACTAAGAAGTGAGAACAAATGAGGTAAGAAAAGAAAAAAGGCATAAGAGAAGCGGGGCACTGAAGTAGCTATCCACCCCAATGTCCGCTTTCTGCTGCGCGCGCTACCTTAGCTCACGATATCAAGCAACTCGATATCAAAGATCAATGTCGCAAATGGGCCAATCACTCCGCCGGCGCCTTGCTCTCCGTAAGCCAACTCGTAAGGTACGGTCAAACGCCACTTGGAACCTACGGTCATCATTTGCAGTGCTTCAGTCCATCCAGCAATTACGCCGCCCACTGGAAATTCTGTGGGTTCGCCGCGGTCGTAAGAACTGTCAAATACAGTGCCGTCGACCAATGTGCCGTGATAGTGGGTGCGCACGGTAGATGCTGTAGTGGGAATTTCGCCTTCACCGCTGGTCAGCACTTCGTACTGTAGGCCAGAATCAGTAGTGATTACGCCTTCTCGAGCTGCGTTGTCGGTCAAATATCTATCACCCTCAGCAGACATGGCTTTGGCTTCAATGGCCTGTTTGGCTTGCATTTGTTCGTTGATAGCGGCAAAAGCAGCGCGCATATCTTCGTCACTGACCGGGCAATCAAGGCCATTTACTGCATCTTGCAGACCTGTAATAACTGTTGCTATATCAAGCCCTTCAAATGGATTTTCCATCATCTGCTGGCCCATTTGATGGCCTAGGCCATAGCTGACGCGTTCTCCGTCAGTAGTGTAATCAGACATTAATTTCTCTCGTTAGGGTTTCGGATAAAAAAGCGGCGACAATCTAGCACATATTGTCGGCGAGAACTGGGCGGCGCTTCTAGTTTTGCCTACTCTGCCAGCTCTGACTGCATTTCTGAGTTGTTGTGCGCGCCAAGGTTTCATATTTTTTACACACTCTTTCGTCAACATTGATCGTTGACCTGAGCTATCGGTCAGATTTATCGGTCAGAGCTATCGGTCAGAGTTAGCGGTCAGAGTTAACTGTCCGAGTCAGAGTGCTGCCCGTGTCGAGATTGGCTATGATCGCGTGGCCGGCTTCTTCGTAGCAACTCTTTGGCTAGGTCTTTGCGTTCAGTGGCAGTCAGTTGTGTGACAAACCCACTGAAGTCTGCATGGCTTTGGCTTTGGCTTGTTTGCAATGCACTGCGTAGTTCCACAAGTGCCTCGTTTAGCGAATTCTCGCTGAAATCTTCTGCGGCTAACGCGCGTTGTACGGCTTTATGCTTTTCTCGTAGCAAGGGTCGCTGCGCTCTCGCCCGCTTAAACTGCTCTCTTAGCAGGGGGCGTAATTCTTTTCTGCGCTCGTCGGGCAAGTGATGCGCCCAGCGCGGTGATATATGTATGGCGTTAGCAAAGCGCGTTGGCTCAAAGATAATCCGCGCAGCGGCAAAACCCAGCATGGCAAGGTTGATGGCCAAAGATATAACCAAAGCGATGAGTAAAATTTTAGGTCGCGTCATTATCTGATCCCTCTTGCGCAGCTGGAAAAAAGGCTGAAAACTCAATGGTGTTTTGGGTTAGCGAGTCTGCGTAAACCCATGAATTTATGTCTGCGTATTCGACAGCACTTTCAGCCAAATCTGACGGCTGTAAACCGAAGCCGATGCCAGCTGCAAAACTCACTAGCAACGGAATAGCCGCTGCAATTGCTGTGGGCCAGTGTTCTCTCGCCATCCAAGAGGTGGCCCGATTGGCTGCCAAATGAACCGGGGCATTGTCATTGTTAGCGTGTGCCTGGGGAATCTTGTTGACGGCATCCAACACATGCTTGGGGGCTTTGTGGCTGCTTTGCGTCTCTCTAATAAACAGCGCCTCTAGCTTCTGCGTTGATTCTAGCGCTTGCCTTGCCTCTAACGACTGCAACAAAAAAGCCCTAGCCTCTTTTCTCTCAAGGGGACCCGACCATTGATCTAAATCCGCCCCGAAGCTGTCTAAATTTGTCAGAAACTGATCAATGTTCATGGGTCTCTCTTCTCAAGTTGATATCGGCGCTGCGTATGGCCCTACGGCCCCGAGCTAAAAGTGACTGGGTTGCCGTGCTACTCAGGTTGAGTATCTCGGCGGTTTCACTTATGGAAAATCCTTGGCGATGAACCAACAATAACGCCGCACGTTGATTATCAGGCACCTGCGCTAGCAATTGGGCAAATTCGTTAATGCCATCTTGCTGTTGGCTTTGTTGCTCAGGCTCAAAACTCGCCGGTGCTTGTAGTGCAAGGTCGGCGTAATCCTCGGACCTAGAAAATTTGCTCTGCTTACGCACGTGGTCAATAAATTTGTTGTGCAGGACCGTGTGCAGCCAGGTGCTGAGTTTAACCTTACCCACTTTATAACTGCCTGCGTGGGTCCAAACCTTAACCCAAGTTTCTTGAACCAAGTCGTCAGCTGTACTTGAGCTACCACTGAGTCGGTAGGCGTAGGCGTGTAGCGCATCAACGTGACGCGAAACCAATTCAGTAAAAGAGCCAGCACAATGGCTGACCACTTTTAGCATGAGTTGATCGTCGGACAAATACGTCACGTAATGCGCGGCTCTTGGTTGTTGTCTAGCAACTTAATTCGCTAGCTAGCTCTTTGTGCGGCTTTGCGCTGTTTAAACTGTTTGATCATGTCAGACATCTCCGAGCGATCCACCACACCGTCATTGTTGGTGTCTAAGGCTCTGAGCCTTTTCTCAGGATTCGGCATTTCTTCCTGAGCAAGCCTACCGTCTGCGTTTGTATCAAGCGTCTTGAACATTGCTCGCTTGCGGGCCAGCTTTTTGTTTTCTCTTTTATTTGCAGTCTTGTACTCAGCGTCGCTGATAGCACCATCTTTGTTCGCATCAAGCAGCGCGAACATTTCGGTTTCTACCAAAGCGCGCACGTCGCTGCGGTCTGCTCCGGCGCTCATCAGCCCGAACATTCCTGCCAACATAGGACCACCGTGCCCGCGCATTCTTTTGCCGTGGTGTGGTCTGCGCCCCTGTGTATCGCCTTTGTGCTCGCCTCCCATTGCCGCTTTGAAGTGACCTTTACCTGTGAAGCCATGCTTGGGTTTGTGCTGCTCAAATTCAGCCAAAGAAATCAGGCCGTCTTTATCCAGATCAGCGAGCAGGAATTGTTCTGTGCTGTGAGTATTGATGCGATCTACCATTTGGTCGATCACTATAGGCCCGCGCTGGTGTTTGCCGCCGTGGTGATTGGCCAGTAAACCGGTGCTAATAACGATAAGGCCAATTGCAGTAAAACCTACGATGTTAAAAGAAGATCTTGAAGTGAATTTTTTCATAACTAAGACTCAATATTAAACATTCATAAGCTATACGCAGGTTAAAGCTTTTTTGGTCGATCTAAATGGTCGATCCAATATGGTCGAATTAGTTTTGTTCATAGTCTATGGCAATAATTTCATAACGATTGAGTACCTGCTGATCGGCAAAGCTGAGAATACGCGTGGTGCCGGTAGATTGTTGAATGGCGATCTCGTCGCCAAGACCCTTGCCTAGTAGTAACTTGGCCATGGGCGCATCTACGCTGATGTACTCTTTTTGCGTGTCAATTTCATCTGGCCCCACCAACCGATATTTAACGGTTTCAAGTGCATTAGCGTCAGGTTTTATCTTATCCGCCTCAAGGGTTACCCAAGCCCCGAAGTAAACCTTGTCGGTTTGGCTGGGCGGCCGATCTACTATTTGTAACTCAGCCATACGTTTGTCTAGGTAGCGAATTCTGCGATCTATTTCTGCCAACTGTCGCTTGCCGTAAATGTAGTCGGCGTTCTCCGAGCGATCGCCTTGGGCCGCGGCCTCAGAGACCTTGCGTGTAACCTCAGGTCTTTTCACCTTCCAAAGAAAGTTCATTTCCTCCTGCAGCAGGGTATAACCCGCAGGTGTGATTACAGCGGTTTTTGGAGGTTCCGGGGGGCGGTATCTACCCATGCAGATGGCTCAACTCAAAGATAAGTGCCCATCATAGGTGAAAGGTGATTTTAGTCACGCCCGGATAACTTGTTGCCGACCTCTGTGCTGCGATTATTAGTGCTCATTGCCCCATGGCTTGGTTACAATCTGCGCCATTGGCGGTCACAGCAGAGGGTGAGATGGATAAGCAAATAAATACGGTGAAAGCGGCAGGGGCTATTGGCGCCCATGTATCTGGCGTAGCGTTGGCGGATATTGCCCACTCAGATGCTGTTTATGCTCAAGTGCGTCAGGCCATTGTAGAGCACGAGGTTTTGTTTTTTCGTGACCAAGAAAGAACTCCGCAGGTTTTTGCATCTTTCGCTAAACGTTTTGGTGAGGTGTTAGGTCATCCCGCTTATGTCACCGTTGACGGTGCGGACGATGTACAAATTTTGGAGAGTACGCCTGAGAACCCGTCAAAAATTGAAGTGTGGCACTCAGATATGACCTTTATGCCCATGCCTCCCAGTTTCACATTGTTGCAGGGGCAAATAATTCCAGCCCACGGCGGCGATACGTTGTGGGCCAGTGCAACGGCTGCCTACGATGGTTTGTCAGCGAAGATGCGCGGATTTTTGGATAGCCTTGTTGCGGTACATGATTTTCGTCAAGGTTTTCGTGAAAGTTTGGCCGAGCCAGGTGGTGCTGAACGCTTGGCAGATGCCATTGCCGCCAACCCGCCCGTTGAGCATCCGTTAATCCGCACGCATCCGGAAAGTGGCCGCAAGGGTATTTATGTGAATGCATTGTTCACTAGTCATATAAAGGACCTCAAGCCGCGGGAGAGTGAGCAGTTATTGAGTTTTTTGTACCGTCATATTGTTACTGAAGAATATACCGTGCGGCTGAATTGGCAACCGGGTACCGTGGCTATTTGGGATAACCGGTCCACCCAACACAAGCCGATTAATGATTTTTTACCCCAGCATCGACTAATGCATAGAGTGACCATTACGGGCGATAGACCCTGCTAGGCGAGTATTACACGGTTACTAATACTGCAAATATCTAAACAGATTCGGACAAAAAGAGATCCCAAAAGGGATCTGAAAAAAATCTGAAAAGAAATCTAACAAAGAGACATAATATGATGATTACCTTTTTCCGCACATTATCCGTTGTTTTACTAATGTTTGTCGTTAGCGCTGTTCATGCAGGCCATCACAAAGAAGCCGAGACTAAACCAACCTTCACGCAAAATGTTGGGCAAACAGAAGCCGAGCAAGCGGCGCTAAAAGTGATGTATGAATTTATGGCGTCTTTTAACTCAAGAGACGTTGCGCGCTGGGCGGACACGCTATTGTTCCCGCATATTCGTGTAGCCAGCGGCGGCGTTACTGTTAACCCAACAAAGAGTGGCTTTGTAGCTGAAACGGACTTAGAAGAATTTGCGCGAAGCAATAATTGGCACCACAGCGAATGGAACAGCATTGAAACTATTCAAGCAGATTCTGAAAAAGTGCATTTCAAGGTTCGGTTTACGCGCTTTAACCCTGCGGGTCAGGCATATGTATCATTCAATTCTTTGTATGTGTTGCAAAAGACAGATCAGGGTTGGGGTATTCGCGGCCGATCAAGCTTTGCACCGTAAGGCAGGTAGACGAGCGTTTACAAATGAATGATGTCTCGACATTACAATTTGCCAATGTAGATGAGCATATGGCAGCGGCGGGTTCGCTGCATAAGGCCATGTTGCCTTTGGGTTTTGTCACGGCCTTCTGTTTTCATCATGGCTTGTTGAGTGAGCAGTTTTTGCACCAGCATGAGTCTGTTTTAGCGCGGGTGCGTTACCAAGAAGGTCAGGTTAGTGAGTTGTTTGCTGCCAACGGCGCAGTACTGAATAAACAAGATTTAACCGAGGGTGGTCTAGCCTTTTTGCACAGCTACCTGCCAAAGCTAACTGCCGACTATGCAGCGATCTTTGGCGAGGATTGCTACGGTATAGAAGACTCTTGGGATAATTATCAACTGTTCGCCAAGGTGTTGGTGCGCGCACATTTGGGCGCACCTAAAGGTCATGGTCTGCTTGGTAGCAGACAGATAACCAAACCAATTGTTCAAAGCATTAAATCTAGTTGGAAAAAACTATGGCGTTAGGGTTTCGAGATATAGAAGTTTTTAGCGCAGATCCTAAAGATCTGCCTGCGGACTTAAACGCTATTTATGTACAAACCGTGGCGGCAGGCAAAGCGCAATTTCTGCGAGTAGCCAAACTCAACGACGTGATTATTGCTGGCTATGCAATGCACGGCCCGGTTGGTGCAGATAGTCAGGAAAGCACCGATTTTGTGCTGCAGATGGTTGCGGTGCAGGAAAAGTATAGGCACCAAAATGTGGGGCGTTGGCTAATGGGCCACGCCATTGGTGTTGCAGAGTCCAAGGGCGGGCGGGCTTTGCATATTCCGTATACGGCTCACCAAGACTTTTTTCTGACCTTGGGCTTTAAGGTGGATGCAGCTAAAGGCGGTTTTTGCTTTCAGATGATTCAGGAATGAGCGCCTGTAGATTTCAGGCGCTGTTGCAAGCAGGGACTAAATTTTAGCCCTTAGGTTTATTGTCAGTACGGGCCGCTCGGCCTAAATATCCGCCGTGATGACGCAAGCCGTAATCTTCTCTAGTAACACCCTTCTGCTCTAACAGAGCCAATGCAATGGCATCGCTGATGGCCAGCATAACCGCCATTGAAGAACTTGGGGTAAGGCCCAGTGGGCAGGGTTCTTCAATTATACCCATGTCTAAGACTAAATCTGAGTGATTGCGTAATTCAGAGTCCGGGTGGGAGGTAACACCGATGATCTTAGACACGCCTAGGTGTCGGGCCATTTCTAAAATTTCTATGACTTCTCGGCTTTTACCGCTGGTAGAAAATGCGATCAGAACATCGTCGTTGCCAACTATGCCTAAGTCGCCATGGGCAGCTTCTGCAGGGTGCACAAAATCTGCTGGCGTTGCTGTTGAACAAAGCGTTGCCGCAAATTTCTTCGCAATATGGCCCGCTTTGCCAATGCCCGTGGTTATTATTTTGCCGTTGGAGTTTTGCATAACTTCAACCGCTGTGACGAAAGCTTCAGTGACATTAATGGCCTGAATTGCCGCTGCTTCAGCTGCAAGGACTGCCTGCATCCGTTGTTTTATATCCATAAAAATTCTTCTTTTGTTTGATCTTTTAGTCAATTTTGCTGCGACGCATTTTAGTGGGTAGCAGTGCAGCAAGTGCGCAGGCCGAGATTATAAACTGATATAGGCGGGATGGGCTGCCTAAATTACGGCGAGAGTAATTGCACCGATAGTGAAAATTCTAAGCAGCCAAACTACCGGCGCCTGATACCAAGGTATGGGAATGGAGCGGCTTTACAGCATTTTTTTAGGTAACTTTGTGCCGGATTCTTTGCTGGGAAGTGGGAAAAATTCTTGAGCGATAAAAATGCAAACCATTGTCGCGCTCATTTGTTTCAGTATTTGGTCACCCTCGCCGAGACAAAACAGGCCCACCAATATTATGAAAGACAACGTACATAGAAGTAATAAACCACTGGTTAGTGGCTCGTGTAACGGTAAATCTGGCGAGTCTTCAACTGCTTGGTGCTTTAGGTTGTCGTTTTCCGACATGGCGTTTCCCCCTATTGCTCGGCCTTAAACGTCTCGATAACCGAAAAATTAACAGTTGTGTCGTCTCGGCTTGCCTCCCATTTCTTCAACGGCATAGAACCTGTCTCTTAT
>CAJXUL010000042.1 GCA_913060615.1 uncultured Gammaproteobacteria bacterium
CTAGCACCTAGCACCTAGCACCTAGCACCTAGCACCTAGCACCTAGCACCTAGCACCTAGCAAGTTTGGCATTTAACCCACAGACATAGCTAAAACGCGGGAAATTTCGGTAAAACCCTTGCCACTTTGCTGACGCCATTCATTGAAAGCATCCTGGGTAAGGAACAGTGCCTTTTGACTGGTGGGTTCTTTTTCCACCACCCCGGCACCAACTAAAGCAGCCACAACATCTCTGCTCAAAAGGGGCGTCTCAAAACCAATAAAGCGTAAAAAATACCGCCCACTCTGACCGCCCAAGCGGGTACCGCGCTTTTTCAACAGCAACCACATTTGGACAAAGTCATCCTCAGGCCAGTTAGCTAGAAACTTGCCGAAAGACCCGTGTTCATGACGAATATCCAGCATAAACTGCGCATTCTCCCGAACGCTGCGGATCTTCGTGCCATGACGCACAATATCCGTATTTTGCTGTAAAACTTCTAACTCTTCGTCGGCCAACATCGCGCAATGAATGACATCAAATTCATTAAACGCTTTTTCGAATCCAGGCCATTTAGCGGTAATGATTTTCCACACAAAACCCGCACGAAAAACACACGCGGTCATCTCGGCCAACACATCAGCGTCATTCAATTTGGCGAGGTTTACCTTTTTCTGCGGGTTACCCAGCAGCGCCTCAAGGGCATTTTCGCCCCCCTTACGCCGAGCGGCACGCTGGTAAATTTGGTCAAATGAATCCATGAAGTGTTCTCACTATTTATTATTCGTTTTCTGTCTTAAGTCAGAGTATTCACTCTGGGTAGTGGCGCTTGGTAATCGCTCTCGCTAAGAACTCTTAGTCATAACTCTTAATTTAAGCGCTTAGTCATCGCCCTTAATAACGCTCTTAACGCTCGCCCTGAGTTTTAGCACAGTTAAGCTGGGCAGCAGCCAAACAGATTACGAATACGCTACGGCAATCTTATCCGCAATGCAGGCCAAAATCGAAATCCCGTGGAAGATTTTGCCCTCAATCAAGCCTAGTAATTAGCCCTACCTTTCGGCATCTTAAGCAACAAAAAATAAAGGAACAAAAATGTCATCCATTCTAAGCCAAGTTCTCACGTTGCCCTGTGGCGTAAGCGTTCCAAATCGCATCTGCAAGGCGGCAATGACTGAAGGTCTGGCATCCCCCAAAGGCCTCCCCACACCTGAACTAGAGCGGCTCTATGGATTATGGAGTGATGGCGGCGCAGGCATCTTGCTTTCAGGCAACATACAAGTTGACGCAGATCACTTAGAGCGGCCAGGCAATGTTGTGGTAGACAAGGTTCCAGATAATGAAATGCACGCTGCACTAAGCAATTGGGCCGCCCAGGGCACCAGAGCCGGCAACCATTTCTGGGCGCAAATCAGCCACGCTGGAAGACAAACTCAAACCGGCGTAAACAAAACGCCAAAAGCCCCTTCAGCGGTTGCCGTAAGCATACCTGGCGGCCAATTTGGTCAACCTGTAGCACTGACCATTGAAGAAATCCAAGACATAGTAGCGCGCTTTGCAATCTGCGCCCGGGCCTGCAAAGACGCAGGGTTTACCGGCGTCCAAGTGCACGCGGCTCACGGCTATTTGCTTTCACAATTTCTTAGCCCTAGAAGCAACCTTCGGGAAGATCAATACGGCGGCAGTCTAGAAAATCGCGCGCGGGCACTCATTGAAGTTATCACCGCCATTCGCCAAGCAGTGGGCCCTGAGTTTCCCATTTGCGTAAAACTCAACAGCGCAGACTTCCAAAAAGGCGGCTTCGCATTTGCAGACAGTATTGTTGTAGCAAAGTGGTTAGAGGAAGCCAGCGTAGACATACTGGAAATTTCCGGCGGCACTTACGAGCAACCCAAACTCATTGGGGTTAAAGGCGTAGAAGCCATTGAAGAACAAAATGTCAAAACATCCACCGCCATGCGCGAAGCCTACTTTGTGGATTTCGCCATCACCATGCAAGAACATGTTTCCATCCCCTTGATGGTGACCGGCGGATTTAGACAACTTGCAGTAATGGAAGAAGCTGTGAGCAGTGGCGGCGCTGACATGATAGGTATTGGCCGCCCCATGTGCGTTTTAACCGATGCGCCTAATAGACTTTTTGCTGGCCAAGCAGAACTACCAAGGTACGAGCAAGAGCTGTCGCTATTTCCAAAATGGTTGTCGTTTCTAGCGAACTTTAAGCCGTTTTGGGCATTGGCGACATTTGGTGTGCAATTTTGGTACTACGCGCAAATTGAGTTACTCGGTAGAACTGGTGAAGCCAAGGTTGAGATGACACCGTTTCAGGCGACTAAGAGAATCCAAGCCTTTGAAAAACAATGGTTGAGTGGGCGTTAGCGAATTGCAAAAAAACGCTAGGGCCTTTGTTACAAACAAATAGATCACTGAGAGCTAGCAAGTTAAACAACACTGGCTAGCTCTTCACCCGATCAAGTTTTGGCTACCAAAGCTCTTCTAAAAACTACGCTTTCAGCCCTCATAAGTGCTCGCGCAAACAATGTGTATCCGTGATTTCCCGCAATCTCAAACGGCAGTGGCAATAAGCCAAAAATCTAAGCCGTGTTCTGTTCAGCAAAAATATAGATCGTCTATCCGCCATATAAAACCGCCTGTCTATTTCTAAAGTGTTACATCTTCTAAAACATCTAGCGAAGTGTATATATGCCTCTGTGTATAATATGGAGAGTTACATGAACAGGTTTCAAAAACTACTTTTGGGGGCTAGGAGCGTACTGAATACCGGCTTATCCCAAACTACTAACGGCTGCAAATTAGCTGCCATTTCAACAATTGCAATCGCTTCAATTTTCACTTTGCCGACGGCAACTGCAGCTGACAGTGAAGGTGTTATCGAAGAGGTTGTGGTTACCGGCACGCGTATTAAGCGTCCAGGACACGTCTCATCTAGCCCAATCCAGTCAATTGATGCACTGGAGATCAAACTGAAGCAAGAAGTCGAAATCGAAAAAATTCTTCGGGATTTGACGTCGACTATTCCTGGCGACGGCGGCAACGTAAACAACGGCACCGCTGGCGCTGCGACCGTCGACCTGCGCGGGCTTGGGCCAGAGCGCAACCTTGTGCTACTTAACGGCCGACGCATCACACCATTCAATTACAATGGCGAAGTTGATACTTCGACTATTCCAACTGCCTTGCTCGAAAGAGTTGATGTTGTAACCGGTGGCGCCTCAGCAGTATACGGTTCAGATGCCATTGCTGGCGCAGTTAACCTTATTTTAAAGGATGATTTTCGCGGTCTCGACCTAAGAGTGACCAAGAGTCAAACATCTCAATCTGACGCTGACGTTGACAACATTTCTTTAACACTGGGTTCCGCACTTGAAGACGGCCACGGCAATGTAGCCCTCAATGTATCTTGGTCACAGAGAGACCCATTGCTTTTAGGCCAACGCGACCTCGGATTACTAGGCATTAGTACTGCTTCTGGTGCTGGGCTATTTGAGTTTAATAGTGGCCAGCCGCCTTTAGCACCTACAGTTGCAGGATGTGATGGTCCAAATGTAGTTGACTTAACAGGCTCAGGCTCAACGACTGCGATACCAACAAGAGTTGCAATCGCCGGACCAGGAAGTGTTGGGCAATTCCTTAACGACCGAACACTTTATACTGCAGATAGAAGTGGTTGCAGCAGGTTTAACTTCAACCCTTTCAACTACTACCGCACACCCCAAGAACGCTACAATGTTTTGTCCGTGGCTAATTTTGAGTTCAATGAACACCTTGAGGCCTATGCAACCTTTGAATACAGCAACATTTCTGTCGTTCAACAAGTTGCGCCATCTGGCACTTTCGGAGCCCAATTTGATGTGCCTCTAGCGAACCCGTTCTTTAGCACCCAAGCACTAAATGAAATAACCACATTTGCAAATACCGCCGTGACAGCCGGAACACTGATTGCAGGTGGCACTGGCGACAACTGGAACGACGTCAACGGTAATGGTGTAGTGGATGTAGCCGACTACTTAAAGCTTCAATTGCGCAGGCGAACCCTAGAACTTGGTCCGAGAACGGAAGAGTTCGACAACAGTCATTTCATGATTCTTGTCGGTGCAAAAGGTGATATCGCAGCGGACTGGACTTACGACGTATCATTTCAGTATGGAGAGTCTAATCGAAACACAATTCGCGACGGCTATACCAATCTGACTAATATCCAGACTGCTCTAGACACCACATCTACAACAACTTGCACAAACTCTAACGACGCCAACTGCGTGCCGATAGATCTATTTGGCGGATTTGGCACAATTGAACCAAATCAAAGAAGCTTCGCCAGAGCAATTGCATTGCAACAGCAGGAATATGAACAAACAATAGGCAGCATAAATTTTGAAGGTCCTATTGAAGCAATTCGAATACCTTTCGCAAGCGATGCGTTAAGACTCAATGTGGGTTATGAAAAACGTATAGAAAATGCCGCATTGACTCCAGACGAGTGCCTTATCCTTGCTCCAGCGAGTTGCCAAGGTGGCGCTGGCGGTAATCTTTTACCAATCAGCGGTGGAATCAACGTAGAAGAATTTCTTATTGAAGGTGTATTACCTATCGCATCAAATTTAACTGCGATTCAAGATCTTGCATTGGAGTTCGCATTCCGCACCTCGGATTACAGCGAGATCGGAAACAACGATACCTACAAAATTGGTCTGAATTGGCGGCCAATAGACTCGTTGTTGTTTCGCGTGACCCAACAAGAAGCGACAAGAGCACCCAATATCGGCGAGCTGTTCTCTCCCCAAACACGTGGATTGGATAACGCTGTAATCGACCCATGCTCTGTAGAAAATGTAGCTAATATAGACGCCGCGCTAACACAGCTATGTATCGGCACAGGCCAACTGGCAGCACAAGTTGGTGTTACTCAGGACATCGTATCTGGTCAGGTTAATACCTTTGTGGGTACAGATCCTAACAATAGACCCACTCCTGAAACAGCTAACACGTTCACCGCGGGTTTGGTTTGGACTCCCGAACTGTCCAGCGGATCCAGCTTCAGCTTAACGGTAGACTATTACGATATCGATATAGAGGACTATATTAGCGAGTTTTCTGCTCAGCAAATTTTTGATCAGTGCTACGGTGCTGGCGTTCAATTTGCCTGCGATCAAATCGTGCGGACCAATGGAACGTTGTCTAACCCAACATCTGGAATAACAACGTTAACACGAAATCTTGATTTCCTCAGAGCAGAAGGCATTGAGGCCAGCTATAACTATGCTGTAGATCTTCCTAAGTCCTATGGTCGACTGTCTTTGAATGGCACCCTCAACCATTATCTGAGAAATGAGCAGCGCGCGGGATCCACTCTACCTACTATTAATTGCAAGGGTCGCTTTGGTACCACTTGTGATCCAATAGCTGAAACGTCCTATAACCAACGGGCTACTTGGGATTGGAATGCGTTAACCGTTTCATTGTTGTGGCGTTATATCGGCGAAATTAATGTAGAAGGTCCAGAAAGTGCGGGCACGTTCGCTGGGTTCCGCAACATTGATGCTTACAACTACATTGATATCTATGGGAGCTACGCATTCTTAGATGACTCTCTAGAAGTGAGCGCTAGTATTGAAAACGTGACCGATAGGGACGCACCTGTTGTCGGTAACAGTGCGGGCTCCACCTCATTCAATGGCGGCAACACGTTCCCAAGCCACTACAGTGTATTGGGCAGAGTTTATAAACTTGGTTTTACTTATCGCATTGAATAAGTCTTAGTTTACGATTTTTGAAAGGGTGGGCCTAAATGCCTACCCTTTTTTTTTGCCTATCAGTTTGCTGCCTCATGCATTCCCACTCAAAGATTACGAACGAGGAAGACGACTTCAACTCTCGTCCGAATGACTCGACCCGCATGATTAAACTGATTTGTTTAGATCAGCAGCACAGTAACTCTTCGCATTCCTAGATAGGCCCAATGCCGACTATAAATTTCGGCCAGAGATTTATGCCAACGAAGTACTGACAAACACCATATAGAACGCGATGCTGATCAGCGCCACTGCAGAGATTGTGGTCAGCACGTCACTTTGTTGATTGTTTGCAATCACGACTTTTTCTGGGGCAGCTAAGAAAAGTATGATGCGCAAATACAATACGTATTGCAGTGATAACACGCCGAACATCAGCAATGACGTCATAGAAGCCAACTCGTAAATGTCCTGCAGGCCTGTGACCGCGCCAATAATCACCCCAACCAATCCTGTACTAGGAAGATATCGGCCAAGCGCTCTAAGTGAGTCTCCTTTGCCGCTGAGCTTATTTAGCCCAGCGACCACTAGAATAGAAAAACCCACATAAACTGGGGCAAATCCGTCAATAAATGCACTGGCATTGGCTGCATACATTTCAGCAAAATAAACGCCAACAACAAAGAGCAGTATGGCGACCATCTTAACGCCCCAGTGCGCTGTGCCTGCGTAAGACTCAACATCCCCGCTCAACAACTGCAAGGGCAGTTTCAATATCAATGCAAAAACCACAGAGAGTAGCGCCATGCTGGTCATGAGATGAAACGCAAATAAATCTTCTTGATTAGCAAGCAAACCTGCTGATGCTACAACCAAAAACAGCAATCCAATATCTAGGACAGTTTGATTGACCACTAATAAAAATAGTTACTAATAGGATCCATTGCCCTCTAACACCAACAGTAGTGGCCCAAACACCATGGCTAATGCCGGCATATCTATCGACCCAGCAAAGGCAAGTATATTTTTCTCTAACTTATTATTATCTTTCTCTGTGCACCCGACTCACTTAATGTCCAAACCGCTAAAAAGAACTCGTCCGCAGCCTACTCTATTTTCCGACACTGCTAACTAGCGCCACCCTACCGACGGCAAAGGGGCAGACAGCGATAGCGCAAATTTTACTTAGCTATGGCCTTTACTCTGCAGATATTCGACCCAGCAGTATGGACGCCACTTCTTTGCCATGAGAGTTTTGCAAAAAATGCCCTGCGTCAGGAATACCATCGAAAGATGCGTTCATTCGCTTGGCCCAAGTTCTACCCCAGGCCTCAGTAAACACATCATCTGCACACCCCCAAATAAAGTGGACCGGCTTGCGCCATTGCAGCAGTGTCTTGTAGTGATGAGTTTGCGCTGCGGCATTGCCATTAGTGTAGCTGTCCAAAGGAATAGACAATGGAAACTTTCGATAGCCGTTAAAAGCTTCATCAGGCAAACCCTTATAAGGCGCAGCAAACCCCTCATACATTTCTAGCGCCTTGCCTTCAATCGCTGGCGACGTGCCATTCATTAACGCTGGAAAAATGACTTCAGGACCAGCGAGACCGGCGCTGAGCACCAACAGAAGCGCCAAATCAGGCTGAATGCGATGGAACCGCCCACCCTCATGCCAAGCAGCATTCCAATTGCGTATGCCCTCACTGTATTCGTATTCAGGGTGATGTAGCCAAGTATTCATAATGCACAAACGATCAAAGCGCTCGGGCATATAAACCGACTGCGCCAAGCCCGTAGGCCCGCCCCAGTCTTGACACACTAAGGTAATATTTTTTAAATCTAACGCAACTATTAGACTAGTCAGCACCTCAGTGTGCCGTGCAATGGTGTACCAATTAAAATCTGTCGGCTTATCAGAACGCCCAAAACCCAAGTGATCTGGGGCAATACAGCGATATCCAGCATCCACAAACTGCGGGATTATGTCTCGATAGAGGTAAGACCATGCCGGCATCCCGTGCATAAGCAACATGACCGGCCCATCTTTGGGACCCTCATCAACGTAGTGCACGCGCATGTCCTGCCACGAATGATAATTGGGCGCATAAGGAAAGTCTGCAATGTGTGCGAAATTGGCATCTGGCGTTCTAATAAAATCTGTCATAAATCCATTCCCTTACTGTTTTTGTGTCTTTTGCACTTTTTGATCGCTATCAACGCCGCTGTTGATAACTCACACAAATTATAATGGAAGCCATTAAGCTTTTTAGGCGTATATAGTATTTTTTTCCAGAAATTCACGGAGCAGCTTATGGCTAAACTTGACCACATAATGTACGCAGCACCGGACTTAGATCAAGGTATCGAAGAGATAGCTGATTTAACCGGCGTAAGGCCCGCCTTAGGCGGCTCTCACCCGGGTATTGGTACACGCAATGCGCTGCTATCGCTGGGTGAAGACCAATATCTAGAAATCATCGCGCCTGACCACCGCCAGAATCTATCAGGCACCACTGGCGAGCTTCTCCTTGAACACGGCGGTTCGGGCATACGCGGCTGGGCTGTGGCCACCACAGATTTGCATGCTCTGACGGAACTGGCATCAAAAGCCGGGTTTGGCTACAAAGACATCATAGAAATGAGCAGAACCACGCCAGGAGGCGTACACCTAGAATGGCAGCTACGATTTCTTACCGGAAACAATCAACTGCCCTTTTTCATCGACTGGAAAGCCTCACCACACCCAGCCCTAAGCACACCAAAGGGATGTTCATTAATAGAATTTTGCATTGCAACCCAAGAGGTTGCTAAGTATCAACAACTCATGAGCGCGCTGGATTTAGAGGTATCTATGACCAGTGACGGCAATCGCTTCAAAGCCGCACTGCAAACACCCAAGGGCATCGTTGAATTAGGCAATTGGTAAGGAGCACTCGAGCTCCTGTAACTAGGGTAGCTAACACAGACTAGCCCAAGCGACTTAGGAGCATATCCCAGGCCCGCCCAAAACACAGGGGCCCGTCTACCCATCGGTATGCTCCCCACATTTTCGATAGATTAGATCACCACAAACACACTATTATGTCCCTAATAGATACTACTGGGGGGGTGGTTACATGCCGGGACATATGGATTTTGACGCACAAATGGTCGCGCAAGCTAAGCCTATTAAGAGAACTGAAAAGGCCAATGTAGAGACCAAGCGCGTTATGTGCGCCACCTGCGATATTGCATGCAGTGTCGTCAGCGAGGTCAAAGACGGTCAAGTCATCAAAGTCCGCTCATCTGACAACCCAATGTTC
The DNA here is from genome assembly GCA_913060615.1 of uncultured Gammaproteobacteria bacterium. Taxonomy (GTDB): domain Bacteria; phylum Pseudomonadota; class Gammaproteobacteria; order Pseudomonadales; family Azotimanducaceae; genus UBA4421. The sequence continues at coordinate 9,036 of CAJXUL010000042.1, forward strand.
CGAGGCAATATCTGCATGAAGGGTATTGTTGCGCCTAAAGGCTTTGCCAATCCAAATAGAATTACTCACCCGCTAAAAAGAGTCGGCGAGAGAGGCTCTGGCAAATGGGAACAAGTGACCTGGGATGAGGCTTGGGCTGACATTGGCCCGCGCTTACAAAAAATCATAGACGAACATGGCCCTGAAGCTTGGGCCGTTGCCACCAGTCAATGGAACACCGGCACAGACCACGGCCTAGGCCGCCGGATAATGAACAACATCGGCACCCCCAACTGGATCAGCGGCGTTGCCCTTTGCGCGGGTAATACCGCTGCCATCAACAGATTCACCTACGGTTGGTTTCCTAGCCCAGATTACGGCAACACCAATTGCATCGTCTTATTTGGTCACAACCCCAAGCGACATAGCTGGGTGCCCATTTATAACAGCATCCGCAAAGCCCAAGCGCGGGGCGCCAAACTCATAGTTTTGGATCCACGCAAAAGTGAAAGCGCTGAAGTGGCAGATATATGGCTGCCTCTCAAAGCCGGCTCGGACGCGGCCATGTGCCTGGGATGGCTCAAAGTCATTTTGGACGAAGAGCTATACGACAGCGATTTTGTTAAAGATTGGACCATTGGGTTTGACGAGTTAAAAGCCAGAGTTGATGAGTACCCTTTGGAGCGCGTGGCTCAGCTAACCCAGTGCGACCCAGAACTGATTGCTGAGGCTGCACGTATTTACGCTACCGCAGGCCCATCAATTATCCCGTGGACACCCATCACGGATATGCAGCGCAACAGCACTTCAGCCATTCGCCTGCATAGTATTCTGCGCTCGGTATGTGGGTATTTAGACATCAAAGGCGGTGAAACACTGCAAGGGTTCAACCCTAACGTGGTCTCTGAATCTGTTATTGAAATGCACGAAGCACTCTCGGAAACACAAAAGGCCAAGCAACTGGGGTCCAAGACCCACCCCGCGTTTACTTATACTGGTCAGCGCGCCTTGCGCGAACCAAGCAAAAGAGTGTGGGGCCACGAATACCCTAACCAGGTTACCGGCTGCTTTATGGCCAACCCATCAGCCACATTCAGGGCAATGGCAGGCGAGGGTGAATATCCGGTAAAGGCCTTCTTCTCGCTGGGTAACAATACGACCATGAGTTTTGCCAATATGCCGCTCATTATCGAAGCCATCATGAATCAGGATTTGGTGGTAGTACACGAGCAATTCATGTCGCCTACCGCGCAAATGGCCGACTATGTACTACCTGGCGATAGCTGGCTTGAGAGACCTTGGCTCAGCGACAGTTATGGCTGGAGTTCTGTCTACCGACCCTCTCAGCAATCTATGCAGCCGCCAGGGGAGTGCCGGTCAACCTTTGAGTTTTGGCGCTGCACGGCAAATGCTTTAGATCGTCCAGAATTGGTACCTTGGAACTCTATTGAATCTTTTTATGATGAACGCTTACAAGGCACTGGCATGAGCTTCAAAGAATTTTCCGAAAATCACGACATTTACTTCTTGCCGCCGGAAGAAAAAAAGTACCTGCGCACCGGCTTTGGCACACCCAGTGGCAAGGTGGAACTGGCCTCGTCAGTGTTGGCTGGCCTTGGTTTTGACCCGCTGCCCTACTTCCGCGAAGACCCGCCCATGGACCCTGAATATCCGTTAATGATGTTCACCGGCGTGCGTGAGGACGAATATTTCCAAACAGGCCACAGACACATTCCCGAAATGCGCGTGCGCAAACCCGAGCCGTTGCTTTTCATAAATGCAACTACAGCAAAGGAAACTGGTGTCGAAGAAGGCCAGTGGGTGGAGGTGAGCAACCCAACTGGGAGCATTGAAATCAAGGTGGCTATAAAGCCTGAAATGCCCACCGGGTTGGTGCGCATTCCCCATGGTTGGTGGAAGCCCGAAATGCCTCAGGGCAATGGCGAACTTTCGGGCGCGCACAAATACGCTGATGCACAGCTATGTCCGGACGACGAGGACTACTTGGATCGGGAGCAGGGTATCCCCCATTTAAAAGGCATACCTTGCCGCATTAGCGCCCTCTCAGAGGAACAGACCTTAGTGATACAACCCGCCCCCGCTTCACCTGAGGCGAATCAGGCCTTTATGGTTGAAGCTAATCAGGGCGGTGCAATGTCTGGCGACTTCATGGAAGACAAAATCGTTGATGCAAATCTGGGTTATGATGCGGACGAGTTGAAGAAATATAGTTCAAGCACTAATGAGTAGAGACGTTAATAACCAAAGACGCCGTGCTACCGCCAGATCTATTGGAATAAGAAAAATGCTTAAAAGAAAAATTGTCGCTCTTTGCTTAGGCCTAATGTTAAGTCACGCAACCGTTGCGCAAACCGTTTATCAGGTCTCCATAGGTAGTTATAAAAGCCAGGCCAATGCAGAAAAAGCAGCGGCAAAGGCAACGCAAACACTAGGCAATGGCTATGCCGTAGAACCGGCTCAGACCAACGGTGGAACCTTGTACCGAGTCGTTTCAGAGCCCCTACTATCACGGGCCGCTGCAGACCTCGTCAGCAGCAAAGCGCGCCAAGCGAACATCACCGGCGCTTGGGTACTGACCCGCGACTTCGCCGTCGCGCAGACCTCTGCACAAAAAACATTACAAAACACCACAGACAGCACCAAAGGATCTGTGGCAAACATTTCTTCCAAGACCAACGATGAAGTCAATGCACCCCGCTCTGGCATACAACCATTAGACGGACGTAAAGGTATACCGCTGTCACTTACCGGCCAACAAGGCAACTCAGCGGAAAACGGCGTGCTCAATATACGCCGCACAGACGAAGCCCAGACACCTTTTATCATAGACGGTATTTTAGACGAGGCCATATGGCAGGAAATCACAGCTATTGACGACTTTGTAGTGGTTGAACCAGACACGTTAAAAAAAGGCACCTACGCAACTAACGTCAAAATCGCTTATTCTGATGAAGGACTCTATGTTGCAGCTGACCTTGAACAACCAAAAGAAACACTAATTCGCAGACTCTCCGGCAGAGACATTTACTCCGGTCTAAACCGCGACAGCATAAACATTACCTTAGACACTTCCGGAGAAGGGTTATACGGCTTTTGGTTCGGCATAAACCTCGGTGACTCACTAATGGACGGCAGCGTATTGCCCGAACGCAGATTCTCCAACGAATGGGATGGCCCATGGAGAGGCGCAAGCGCACAAAATGATAATGGCTGGTCCGCTGAGTTTTTCATCCCTTGGAGCGCCATATCAATGCCCGCGGCGTCAGAAACACGCAACATGGGTATATTTTTATCCCGTAAAGTAGCCCACCTTGATGAACGTTGGGGTTGGCCGGCGCTGCCAAATACAACGCCAAAATTTTTGTCCGCATTGCAAACCATCGAAATGCAGGGCGTAGCCCCGCGCCAGCAATATAATATTTATCCTTTTGCCGCAGCCACAGCGGATCAAATAGATGACGAAACACGCTATCGTGTCGGCGCAGATATGTTTTGGCGGCCGTCTAGCAACTTCCAACTTAATGCAACTGTTAACCCAGACTTCGGCAACGTCGAATCAGATGACGTAGTCATTAACCTAAGCGCTACTGAAACATTCTTCCCTGAGAAGCGCCTATTCTTTGTGGAAGGCCAAGAAATTTTTGTTGCCAGCCCCAGAGCAGATACACGCAGCTCTGGTGTCGGCCAAGGTGGGCCACCAACCACATTAGTCAACACCAGGCGCATTGGCGGCAGGCCGCAGGCGCCCACATTAGCATTGGGACAAACGGTATCCAGTAGAGAGCAGAATTTACCAGCTGATTTACTCGGCGCAGCTAAAGCAACCGGCCAAATCGGCAAGTTCCGCTACGGCGTATTAGGCGCGTTTGAAGACGAAGTTGAATTCGAGTCCATAGTTAACAATCAACCGGTCAGACTCAATCAAGACGGCTCAAACTATGGTATTGGCCGGCTCTTGTATGAAAACAATTCAAGCGGCAGTTACAAGGCCATAGGTGTACTGTCTACCGTGGTTCAACATCAAGACATTAGTGCCTACGTCACCGGGCTAGATGCTCACTATTTAACCGCCAACGGCAAACTACAGGCCGATGGCCAAGTCTTTCGATCCGATATAACTGACAGTGACGTTGGTTACGGTGGCTTCGTCGACTTCGAATATACCTTTCGCCAAGGTGTCAAACAGCGTTTAGGCATTGAATACTTCGACGATAGCGTCAACATTAACGACCTAGGCTTTCAGGCGCGCAACAACTATTTGCAAGTTAGAACAGCGCACACCAGGACTACTTCGGACATCTCTTGGGCACGTAACAACCAATTCGATATAAGAGGTGCAGTGCAAGAAAACGGCGATGGTTTTCTCACCCGAGGCGGTATTTTTATCTCCAATAGAGCGACTTTCAATAACCTAACCAGCATCACAGGGCGTATCAGTCACTTTGTACCTGGCTATGACGACCTCAACAGTTTTGGCAATGGTGTTTATCGGATTGAAGAAAAAACTGCAGCTGGTCTTAGCTTCGACTCCAATTCAGCCAAGGCCATAAGCTTTGGCGTTGGCCTTGGCATTGAAGAAGAAGACCTCGGCGGAGACAGTTATTACTACCATGCTAACGTTAACTGGCGACCACTAGACGGATTAAGCCTTGGCGCAGGCGTGAGATATCTGGATCGCAATGGCTGGCTATTGCACCAAGAAAACCGCAACTTCACCACATTTTCCGCAGAGCAGTGGCAGCCGAATATTAACGTCGAATATTTCCTCAGCGCCAAACAGCAATTCAAGATTTCCGTACAGTGGGTTGGTATACGTGCAGAGGAAGATGGCTTTTACCTCTCTCCGGCGATATCCGGCAACTTAATTGCAACGGCTAAACCCGCTGGGCCATCTGATTCATTCTCAATCTCAGATATGGTTTTCCAAGCACGATATAGATGGGAAATTGCCCCTCTCTCGGATTTATTCATCGTCTACAGCCGCACCTCAGACTTATCTCAAGCTTTAGGCCAAGATAACTTTGACGACCTGCTGGACAACGCTTGGCAAGAGCCTGTGGGTGACCAGTTCGTTATGAAAATACGCTATCGCTTTGGTTCATAGTTAAGTGGCAAAGCACCTATAGACCAATACCAACACGCAGCCAATTTATTTGTCGAGAGGATCTTATGCTAGATATACAACCAACAGGAGCAGCATGCGGCGCCACAGTACAAGGTGTCGACTTATCTGCTCCGCTAACCATAGAGACCGTCGACGCAATTAGAAAAGCTTGGATTGAACACCAAGTCATCGTATTTCCTGAGCAGAATCTTAGCGACGAAGATTTAGTACGCATTACAAACGACTTAGGCTCTATTGGCGACGACCCCTACTTTGTCTCCATCCACGAAAACACACCCGTTGTTGCTTTGACTCGTAGAGCTGACGAAAAAGCACCCGTGTTTGCTGAAGTTTGGCACACTGATTGGAGCTTCAAAAAAGAACCACCCATAGGCACATGCCTTTATAGCCTAACTATTCCACCAGTAGGCGGAGATACAGGTTTCACTAATCAACAAAAGGCTCTCGCAGAAATGCCCAAAGAGCTACGAGCACGGTTGGAAGGTAAGATTGCCTTGCACTCAGCGGCGGCAGGATATGGTCCCGATGGCGCTTATGGTACCCGTGAAGAAGACTCCGACAGAAGTATGAAAATCCTCTATTCCGAGGACGCACACGATGTGGAAACACATGCAATTATCAACGTGCACCCAGAGTCTGGCAAAGAGACTATATTTGGTACAGCAGGTTATATCTGCGGCATTGAAGGCATGGAGCACGAGGAAGCAAATCAGCTAATTTTGGATTTGTACCAATGGCAGACCCGACCTGAATTTCAATATACCCACAAGTGGCAGGAAAACATGCTGGTTATTTGGGACAACCGCTGCGTGCTGCACAAAGCCAACGGCGGTTACGATGGCTATGATCGGGAATTGCATAGAACCACTATTGCTGGCGCGCCTGAACTTTGCCTTTGACACCCACTAAACCCAGCTGCTCTCCTTGTTTAGTTCGGCTTAGTTCGGCTTAGTTGGGCGCCTAGTCAGGCTTAGGCGAGCATCATTCAGGTAATGCAAAGGCCACTAAGTAGTCCGCTGTTGAACCAATAGGACTACGCGAATCTCCCCCTGCCGCCATCACAATAAATTGCTTCTGCCGCCCGTTTTCATCCTCAACGCTGTAACTCATAGGAATCGAATTTGCTGGGCTGGGCAGGTCATGACGCCAAAGCACCTTACCCGTATCTGTATCGTATGCTGATACTGCACTATCAAATAAAGAGCCAATCACCACAAAGCCTTCCTCGCTCAGCAAAGGGCCGCCTACTTGCGGTAGGCCCAATTTAGCCAAGCCAAAACCAAGCGAACCATGCGGCTGACGCCAAACTTGTTTCTGAGTGTTCAAATCTAAAACCAACAACTCACCAAAAGGCGGTCCCGCACACGGCATCACGCCAAGATACGGGTCCATCATCATCTCTCTGGCCATATAAAAATCTGTGCCCAACTGCACACCCAGCTCAACACCCGACTCTATATCCAGCCGCTGAAATATCTGCTCATAGGCAGCAAACTGCTCATCCATTGAAGCATCCCTGTCGCTCATCACCGCTAGAAGATCTTCGCTACCCTCTGTGCTGATCAGCTTAGTTCTAAAGGCCAAATTGTTTACATGAGCAACAATTAGGCCACGCTGCTCATCTACCGCCACACCACCCCAACTACTGGCGCCCATATTGCTGGGTAGCCCAATGGTCCAATCCGTGGTGATGGGGTCATATACGTCACCAATGCGCGATGCTTTCTCAACGCCATTACACAAATTAAGCAAGGATCCGCCCGGCTCATAACTACGTGATAATTGAAATGCTTTAGGCGGAAAAATCTGGGTTGGGGACAACGCCTCAGCTAACGGCCCGTATCGCGGCACAGCCTGTTCGCTCACATCAATAAGGGGCTCACCGGTTTCTCTGTTAAGCACAAAGATGAAACCCATCTTGGTGCTTTGAATCAGCGCAGGTACTTCAACGCCGTTCAAGGTAATGTCAGCAATCGAAGGAATTGACGGCACGTCAAAATCCCAAAAATCTTTTTTCACCGTTTGAAAGTGCCAAACGTATTCACCAGTGGATCCGCGCAGGGCAACAACGGAGGAACCGTAATGCCCCATATCTTCAGCGCCGTCTCGGTAATAGTCAGGCGCTGGATTACCCGTAGGCAAAAATATTAGATCTCGTTCAAGGTCTACCGCGAAGCCCGCCCATACATTGGGGGTGGCCAGTGCATAGCCCTCATCACTAACTAGGCCTTTGCTATAATCGAAACTCGGTGGCGCTAAATCAAACGCCCAAACCAGCTCGCCTGATTGAGTATCAAAACCACGGACAACACCACTTGGCGCATCAACCCGCTGGTTATCGGCAATGGCGGAACCGACAACAACCACGTCTCCAATAACACTAGGCGGCGAAGTCACCTGATATTCCTGGGGCCACCACAACTCGCCAACGCCTTTTTTCAGTAATACCTCACCACTCTCGCCAAAGTCTTTGCAGCGTTGACCGGTAGTGCCATCAATTGCTATCAACCTGGCATCATTGGTTGCGACAAAAATACGCGACTTACAGGCTAGGTTCGGTTCAGCCAATTCGTTAGTTTCTTTGCTTGAGTGCCATTGAGCTACAGCACGGCAGTTGGCCTTGTTGGGATAATCTACTTTGGCCACATCAGGATCGAAACGCCAAAACTCTGCGCCCGTTAGCGGGTCCAGGGCAATTACTTGGTTGTGCGGTGTACACAACACCAGTTGGCCGTTCACCAATATTGGCGTGGATTGAAAGATGCTGTTCAGATCACCTGTCCGAAATGTCCAAGCCACCTCCAAGTCAGCAATATTGCCTTTAGTAATTTGCTCAAGCTTCGTTGCGCGGCGACTTCCAGAGCCAGCGTAATTTGCCCATTGAGTTGTTTTTCTGACTTCCGCTGCTACTTCTGGCCCAACGATAAAGCTATCAAAATCTCCACTCATGCAGCCACTCAAAGCTAGCGCTACAGCAAAGTAACTAAGGTTGGCTTTCAGCGCTTCCAGCACATTCCGAAGGGGTAACATTTTGTTGGCAATCATGAGCATTTTACTTTTCGATTTATCTGATGTGATTAGTGCAACCTATCAGCAAGGACACCGAATCGCAAAAGACCCTGAGTATTGCCACCTAAGTACTTCACGAAGTTATAGCCCAACTTGACAGGGCTAAATTTAATGTCACTATCAGTGACATTAAATGCAATCAAGAGTCCAATCATGGTGCGCCTAGCTGACTTGCCCGAATACGAACGGCACCACTTACTCGAAAAAAACATGCCGCCTCTAGGCCCATTGCCGTGGATTAATAACACCAAGCCTTTGAATGCAAAGCGTATTGCTCTGATAACCACCGCAGGCCTGCACTTTCGTGGCGACAGCGCATTTGATTTTGCCGATCCAACTTTTCGACCGATCTCAATTGACGACGATGCTAACGATCTGATCATGAGCCACAGCTCTGCTAACTTTGATCGCAGCGGTTTTGTGGAAGACGTAAATTTAGTTTTCCCTATTAAGCGTTTTCAAGAACTGCTTGCTGACAAGACCATCGGCTCGCTGGCTGACGTACATTACAGCTTTATGGGCGCGGGCCTCATGCCCAAAGTCTACGAAAAGAATGCAATGC
>CAJXUL010000043.1 GCA_913060615.1 uncultured Gammaproteobacteria bacterium
CTTATTGCATTCAAGTGACTCTTAAAAACGGACCTGAGAAACTTGCCATGCGGCGGGCTTCCGGCGGCGAAGAAGGCGAGATCACGGCACAGCATCCGGGCTTAGCCGTAGAAGCATTGTTGATGCAAACGGCTGCTAAATATGGTGTGCCCGAACCCGAGATTTATCATGTACTGACACCTCAGGACGGCCTGGGCAGCGGCTTTATCATGCAGTGGTTGGAGGGTCTTACACTAGGTGCAAGAATTGTTAAGGCACCCGAGTTAGAGCAAATACGGCCAAAACTGGCATTTTTGTGCGGCGAAATTTTGGCGCGCATTCATGGCATAGATCTAAAAGCCAGTGGCCTAGACAAGCACCTACAACTGCTGACACCCCGAGAATACGTGGAGCAAACTTGGCAACGTTACCAAGAATTTAATACTCCCCAGCCCATGATCGACTACACAGCGCGTTGGTTGTTAGCCAACTTACCTGAAAACTTTACCCCATCATTGGTGCATAACGATTTTCGTAACGGCAATGTCATGGTGGACGAAACGGGTGTGGTGGCGGTTTTAGATTGGGAAGTGGCCCATATTGGCGACCCCATGCGAGATTTAGGCTGGATGCTGACTCACTCATGGCGTTTTGGTCGAGCGGAATTACCCGTAGGGGGCTTCGGTCAGACTGAGGATTTATTTGCCGGTTATGAATCTGTAAGTGGTAATAAAGTAGATCAACAGGCAGTGAAGTTTTGGCAAGTGTTTGGCTCCTTCTGGTGGGCAGTGGGCTGCTTAGGCATGGCCGAACATTATCGAACAGGGCCTGATCAAAGTGTTGAACGTCCAGCCATAGGTCGGCGCTCGTCAGAGTGCCAGGTAGATTGTGTTAATTTACTTATTCCGGGTTCAGTAGAATTAGTCAAAGCGGATGAGTCCATTACAGGCATTGATATGCCCAGAATAGACGAGCTGTTGGCCAGTGTGACGGACTTTTTGCGTCAAGATGTGATGAGCAACACCCAAGGGCGGACCAACTTCTTAGCTCGCGTTGCGAGTAATTCGTTAGACATAGTGCAACGCGAAGTGGCTTTAGGTCAGAGTTGTCTTGTGAATGAAAGCCAGCGCCTGCATGAATTATTTACCAGCAAAGAATCAGTAGTAGATCTGCGTTGGCGTCTGGTTAATGGTCTACGCGATGAATCCATCAGCTTAGATTTGCCAGGCTTGGCAGATCACCTGCGCGCCACGGTTGTTAATCAAATAGCCATAGATCAACCGCGTTATGCGGGCTTTGCCACGGCAACTAAAGTCTAGGTTTAGGCTTAGGTTTAGGCCTAAGGGTAGACCTAGTTAGAGGTAGTTAAAGGTAGCCAGCGGATGCAGTCAGGCGAGACAAAAGTTGAGTATTTTCAAACTTATAACGATGCAGGTGAATCGCTGGGTTTAGTGCCGCGTAATCAGGTCCACGCGCAAGGGCTGTGGCACTGTTCGGCTCATGTTTTGCTGTTCAATATGGCCGGTGAATTGCTACTTCAGCGTCGCGCTGAAGATAAGGATCTATATCCAGGTTGCTGGGATTACAGCGTGGGGGAACATCTCATGCCCGGTGAAACTTTTAGGCAAGGGGTTGAGCGGGGCTTGCACGAGGAATTAGGCTTGCAGATTAACGTTATAGTTAGCTTAGGCGAGATTAAAAAGGAAACCTGGTCTGGAGCTGGTTTTATAGATCGTTCAATTTTTCAGGGCTTTGTGGCTCGGGTCAGTGGCAGTATTGTCATTAGCAGGAGCGAGGTTGCTCAAGTTAAATGGGTTTCGCCGTCGGAGCTGACTAGATTGATAGAAACCGAGGCGGAGTTATTTACACCTTGGAGTTTGCCTCACTTGGTGAACGGCCAAGTGGCATTAGATAGGTTGTTGGATTTTGAATCCACGGCTGAGTAAAATTTTTCAAACTATTATTAGGAGGGGTTATGGGTGCTTTAGAAGGAAGAGTTGCGGTTATTACAGGCGGTATCAGCGGTTTAGGTCGTGCTTCGGCTGAACGGTATGCCAAAGAGGGTGCAAAGATTGTTATTGCAGACGTGAATGCCGAGCGCGGCGAGAAAGCCGCAGCCGAGATGTCCGCAGGTGGCGCGCCCATTGAATTTATTCATGTGGATGTCACTTCCGAAGCAAGCCAGCAGGCTTTGTTTGACGATGTGGTTAGACGCTATGGACGCTTAGATACTGTGTTGGCAGCGGCGGGTGTTTCATCTGCGAATTACGTCAGCGGTGAAGTCGCTGATATGAACGACGAAGACCCTGAGGCCAACTTTTTGCACAACCGCGATATCAGCGATTGGCAGAGGGTAATTGACATTAACCTTACCGGCACCATGATCACGGACCGAATTGCAGTGCAGCATATGCTCAAGCTCGGCACGCCGGGATCTATTGTTAACATCGCCTCTATCGCTGGTAAGCGACCATTAGTGGGCGCAGCCGACTACTGTGTTTCTAAGGCTGGGGTCATTATGTTAACCAATGTGATGGCCACGGAGTTGGCTACAACCAATATTAGAATCAATGCTATTGGGCCTGGTTTTATTGAAACACCAATGACTGCCGGTATTCGTCAATCTCCAGATTGGATGGATAACGTCATGATGATGACACCTATGCAGCGCTTCGGTCAGCCCAATGAAATTTCTAGCACAGCATTGTTCTTAGCCAGCGATGAGTCCAGTTACTTTACTGGTCAAACCTTGTTTGCAAACGGCGGCATGTTTGTTGGCTAGTAAAGTTGTTGGTGGCGGGCGACGGCAGCAATGACCGTCGCCTACACTAACGCAAAGCTAGTGTTGGTTAGCAGTCTGTTTGCTAGTAGCAACCAGTGCTTGTTTAAAACGCATCTATATAGGCGCTAAGGCTGGCGGCGCCTCCGGTATGAATCAACACCACATTTTCATGCTGGCTAAAGTTGCCTAAGTTTATTTGGTCTATTAGGGCGGCGAGGGCTTTGCCTGAATAAACTGGGTCAAACAGCAGGCCTTCCAACTGAGCCACCATTTTTATTGCATCTAAACCCGCTTCAGTGGGTTTGCCATAGGCTTCTCCAAAATAGGCGTGATTGATATTTATGGGCAAATCAAAGCCGGCTTTGCTTGCTGGGAACTGTACTGCCATTTGCGCCAGCAGTTTTTCTATTCGCGCAGTTAACGTTGCGGGGTCTGGGTGAAAAACGTTGATCCCCAGAATATCTACCTTAGATTTCATTGCTCCAGCGCCAAATATCAAACCCGCTTGCGTGGCAGAACTTGCAGAGGCGTGAATTATTTGACCCAACGATATATTCATTGCCTTAGCTTGCCACTCTAATTCTGCCAAACACATAACGTAGCCGAGCGCGCCAAGGGCATTAGAGCCGCCGGGTGGTATTTGGTAAACCCGTTTATTTTGTGCGGCCAAATCTGCAAGAATTTCCGTTTGGCGTTGTTCAAATTCGTCCATCGCCAACATGTGAGTGTGCGCGCCAAACAATTTATTGAAGAGTACGTTGCCGTTATTGTTGTAGCTGGCGTGGTGCCACTCAACGCGTTGGGACAGTAATAAGTGGCATTCTAGACCCAACTTTGCGCAAGCCGCAGCAGTTTGCCTTGCATGGTTAGACTGCACCGCGCCGTAGGTCACAATAGTATCTGCGCCTCGGTCGATGGCGTCAGCTAACAAAAATTCTAACTTTCTGGTTTTGTTGCCACCAGTGGCCAAGCCACTGCAATCGTCGCGCTTGACCCATAACTGTGGGCCAGATAACTCTTTGGTTAGGCGGGGAAGGTGTTCCAAGGGTGTTGGCCAGTGGCCTAACTGAACTCTAGGGATGACGTCTAACCAGGGCGGCACAATAGCTTGTTGCAATGATGACGACATGATTTATTCCTAGCTTTGGGACCCTAGATCCACGTGGTTTTTTTATGTCTAAGGCTACCGCTAAACATTACGTCAGCGCCAGCCCTGACACTAATTTATGGTGTTATTGTAGTTTTGTGGTCCAAGATGCTCTAAGCAGCGTTGGGCGCTGCGTACGCCGACCTTAACCGCTTCGTTGACGTAACCAACCCAAGCACCTTTGTTTTCTGCGCTAATATGCTCGCTGATCACGCTGGCGAATCCAGCTATGAATGCATCGCCACTGCCAGTGGGGTCGATGTGAGGTGCGGTTAGCTTGGGTACTGGAAATGTACGCGTGCCGCCATGAGCCATGTAGACCTTAATTGGTCGAGCGCCAGCGGTGACAACTACAGTTTTTTTGTTCACAAAATCTGCATCAAGTGACATGAGGTGATCTACCTCATGTTCATTGCCTATGAGTACATCCCAAAAGCCGCTGAAGTGCCTAAGAGACGCTTCGTCCAGACTGTCTGCATATTGTCCTGGGCACCAAATGCGCAGCGCTTGGGGGTTAGCGTTGGTCATGCACTTGAGGCTAGCAAGCATTAATTGTTCGGGGTAGGGGGCGCACACCATGATTGGACATTGGTGTAGATTTTGATTTATTAAATGCGCTTCCCAACTTTCCTCGCTGACCTCCGGCCCGGGATAAAATGCCGTGAACTGCTCGCCGTTTGGATCAGAAAGTACAAACGCTCGGGCACATTTTGCGTCGAACTTAGTCATTACTCCTTGAAGGTCAATATAGGGAGAGTCAATGTGAGTTCGATAATCGTGGAAGTCGAGCTCACCACAGACAGAGACTAATTTGGCAACGCGGCTAAGTTGGCCAATACCATAAGCTATATTGCCACCGCATCCACCGAAGTGTTCTTCCAATGTATCTAATTTGCTGTTTAGGCCTGGGCCTGAGTGACCAAATGCTTTTTGAGTAGATGCGATTTGATCATAGGCCAACGCGCCAATAACGATGATCGAATTACTATCTTTCTGACCTTCTTCTGCCAACAAACACCTCCGCAGATGCTGCAAGAGCGATTTTACATCGCTGAGTAAAAGCTAAACCTGAACTGTCATCTATATGCTGCATAAACCGTTCGATTCGTGGTTGTTTGGCCAACAATTTTTTCAATCTTGGATCCGCGCCAGCCAAACATATAATTCCTATGCCAAAAAAAATGAAACCCGGCATAAAGGGCAAAACAAGGCCAATAATACCTAAAATTATACAGCCGAGCCCTATAATGCCTCTAACAATGGGTAAAGAGCCAATGGGTAAAGAGACAATAGGTAAAGAGGTAAAACGCAAAAACATGATGTCCGCCTTTTTAGGATGGTTATACACCTATCAGCGTAAGCATTATTTGTGCCACAAACACCAAGCCCTAGTACGCATCATATCTCTCGGGCTGTCTAGCCCTTGTATACGCCTATCGCGCCAATAATTGGTCAGAACCACCACGTGGCTAGCAAAACATTGGCCAAATTGTTCAAATGGTGACAGTTGGTGAACTGGTTCATGACTTTGGTCGAGTATTTGACTAAGCGTTCCGTTAATGAGCCCTTTGCTAACAAACCTTTTGTTAAAAGCGCTGAATAGAGAATTGGAGGTTGCATGCTGAGTATTGAAATTTTTTCTGACGTGATTTGCCCGTGGTGCTTTATTGGTAAGCGGCGCTTAGACAATGCTCTTATCGCAAAGGTAGGCGAGGGCGTGAGCTTGCGTTGGCGGCCCTACATGCTTTATCCGAACATTCCACCCTCCGGCTGGGATAGATTGGAGTTTCTGCAACGTCGTTATGGAGCCAATGCAGATAAAGCGCGGATACCGGAGCGTTTGCAGCAAGAGGCTGACGATGTTGGTATTGAGTTGCGCTATGACCTCATTCAACGCACACCGAATACGTTAATGGCGCATCGACTTATAGATTGGTTCTTTGACCAAAGTACTATTGAGCACAGGTCACCTGAAGGCAATGGCCAAGGTGGCGTCAGTGACCTGTCTGGCAGAACGGCGGAACTCGCCAGCAAAGTTCAGCTAGCTCAGCACCATATAGCTGAGGTTTTGTTTCAGGGCTATTTTTGTCGGGGTCTAAATATTGGGGACGTGGATGTTTTAGTAGACTTGGCCGCAGAAGCTGGGGCCAAAATTGAAGGGCTTAGGGCCTTTTTAGTATCCAATAGAGGCACAGATGCAGTTAACGAACAGTTAGCACGCGCTCCAGATCTAGGCATTGCCGGTGTGCCTGGTTATTGGTTGGGCGGTGGTTTTTTGCTGCCCGGAGCCCAGAGCGAGGAGACTATTAGCAAAATTGTCACTCGCGCCAAAGTGCGATTTGCTGACTAAAGTTTTTCTGGATCAATGCCTAGATTTTGATCCATATCGTGGGCAGGTACTTGGTCATGATGGTCACCAATAATTTTTGCTGGTACACCAGCGACTGAAACATTTGCTGGTACGTCGTTGAGTACAACACTGCCTGCGCCAACTTTTGCATTCTCGCCAATCTCTATATTACCGATTATTTTACAGCCTGCCGAAAGCAATACGCCGCGGCGAATTTTGGGATGACGGTCTCCCGAGCTTTTGCCGGTGCCGCCCAAAGTCACTGAGTGGAGTATAGACACATCGTCTTCGATTACTGCGGTTTCACCAATGACAATGCCGGTGGCATGGTCAAACATGATGCCAGAACCAATGCGCGCAGCAGGGTGTATGTCTACGCCTAAGGTCACGCTGATCTGATTTTGAAAGAATTGAGCTAAGGTTTGCCTGCCTTCTCGCCACAGCCAATTGGCAATTCTATGCGCTTGTAGGGCATGAAAACCTTTAAAAAACAGGAAGGCACTAGATAGATCATCGCAAGCTGGGTCGCGTGCGTAAGTAGCAAGGATATCTATCTCAGCAGCTTTGAGTACTTCGGCGTCACCAGCCATAGCTTCGCCAATGACATCGCGTATGAGCATAGTCGGCAGCATCGGATTGTCTAACTTACTCGCCAAACGAAAACTTAAAGCGTCGCCAAAGCTTTTGTGATTTAAAATAGTTGCGTGGAAGTAGCTGCCAAGAATAGGTTCACCCTGAGCTTTTACCTTTGCCTCTTCGCGCATCAATGGCCAAATATCACCGGGACCGGAAATAGATTTGAGTTTGTCTTTCTTCGAGTTCGCAATGACCTGTTGGAATCGTTCGCTGAAGTCGTATATTTCTGGAGCGCTTTTCATAATTAAGCTTGCTAGCTATAGTTTCGAACAGCCTAGTGACATTGTACAGATTTGCAACTCTTGTTCTGGGCCTAGCATAGCCCGTAATCAAGGCATTGTTCATAACGTGCTGGCTGTGTAGGGTGTGGCAAAATCGCGCCTAGCCTTGGCCGACACCGAGTAGATGAGAGATCCATAAATGACTGAGAGATTCAAAACCGTTGCGATAGTTGCACGTCGACACAGCGCCAGTGTTATTGACAGCGTTATGGCCACTGAAAGCTGCCTGCTCAGCCTAGGTATAAACGTGGTGTTCGGTGCAAAGACGCTCAAGCTTTTAGGCGAATCTGCCGAGTCAGAAGTCGGACAAAGAACGGCTTGTGCTGAAGAAGAGCTAGGTACCACAGCAGATTTAGTTGTGGTCATCGGCGGCGACGGCAGTTTGCTTGGGTTTGGGCGTGAATTAGCAGCTTCTCAAGTG
Organism: uncultured Gammaproteobacteria bacterium; assembly: GCA_913060615.1. GTDB lineage: Bacteria > Pseudomonadota > Gammaproteobacteria > Pseudomonadales > Azotimanducaceae > UBA4421. The sequence goes on from CAJXUL010000043.1 coordinate 7,597, forward strand.
CCAGTAGTGGGTGTAAACAGGGGCGGCTTAGGCTTTCTTGCAGCGATTTCTCCAGAACAAATAGAAGTTAAACTGAATGAAATTTTGCTAGGCCAATTCAGTATTGAAGAGCATTTTTTGCTCGAAGCTTCGGTACATCGTGATGGTGAAATCATCGCCAGCCAAACTGCCTTGAACGATGTGGTCATAAATCCAGGCGGCACCACGCGAATGATGGAGTTTGACCTATGGTTAGACGATGAATTTGTCTACGACCAACGCTCTGATGGACTCATTGTTGCCACGCCAACGGGCTCTACGGCCTATGCGCTGTCCGCTGGCGGTCCCATTATGCATCCCGGCCTTGATGCCATTGTCATTGTGCCTATGTTTCCGCATACGCTGACCTCAAGACCACTGGTTGTGCCAGGTAATGGTACTTTGAAGTTAAGGTTGCTTAGCGTAGGAGATGCCGAGCCTCAGGTCAGTTGTGATTCCCAAGTGCATGTGCCGTTTAAGATCGGTGACGAGATAATCATCCGCAAATATCCATCGGCCCTGCGTCTGCTTTACCCATCAGGACATAGTTTTTATCAGGCTTGCCGCAGTAAACTAGATTGGGCCAGTCGCTTGGGCGGCCAGCGGACGAACTAGCACGCCACTTACACGCCAACTGCCCTTTCATTAGCGCTTAAGCCGTTCTGGCAACTAAGGTTGCTGAAGCAGGTCTTTGGGCTGATCTATGTCCATAAAAATACCGGCATCGCTGACAGTAATATCGTCAATGCTGTCGGCATGCTCTTTCAATAACCACTTTGCACCCTGATCGCCACTGGATTTTCTCACCTGAGCAAACAGGCTGCTGTGGATGCCAATCGGGTGGCCTTGGGGGTTCTTTGGCCTTTCATTACTAGACGGGCTATCAGAGGCATTATCGTAAATTTTTGCTGCATCCTCGGCAAACACAGGTCTGATGATCCGCTGCGTCGTGGTTGTTGCGCGTAAGGCAATTTGCTCGAGGGTCGCGGGTTTTAGAAAGGGCATATCTAGTAGCCCTACAAATGCCCAGCGCCAGTCCAAGTCTGCAAAGCCAGCTGCTAGGGAATGCCCCATACCTAGGTGAGATTGGTCCGTGTAGATGATTTCAGCCTGTTGCCCCAGTAGTTCCCCCAGCGCTTTGTCTTCGGGTTTTAGCACCACTTTAAGGTGGGCAAAGACTTCGCTGAAGTGCTCTACGGTCTGGGCGGCCACTGTGGTATTGCCCAAGGCCGCAAGGCGTTTATCTGAGCCAAAACGGCGACCAAAGCCCGCTCCAAGTATCACCGCGCCTACGTTAGCGTTTTTAAGGGACTGGTAACTCAGGGTTTGCTCATGCGCAGACAAAATAACGTGCTGTTTATGCGCTAGCGGCGCTGAGATGGGCAACTTTTTCCAGAGCATCAGTCCGGCGATTTTTCTTCACTGCGGTAATTTCAGCTAAAATGGCGATGGCAATTTCCGGCGGCGTTTTACTGCCTATAGGCAAGCCGATTGGTGCGTGTAGCTTATCTATGTCTTGAGCGGATATGTCTAGGCTCAACAGGCGCTCCCTGCGACTTGCAGAAGAGCGAGTGGAGCCCATAGCGCCAATATAAAAGGCATCCGTTGTGAGCGCTTCCATTAGCCCCATGTCGTCTATTCTGGGGTCGTGGGTGAGGGCAACTATGGCGGTGGCCTCATCCTTTGCGTGTAGACGAATGGCGTCGTCTGGCATATCACAGATCTTTCTCACGCCCTCGACATTGAAGGCAGAAAGTAGATCTTGTCTGGGGTCGCAAACGGTAATTTCGTAGTCGAGGTTTTTCGCCATGTCTGCCAAGTACTGGCTGACCATGCCAGCGCCAATAATAAACAACTGTTGCCTAGGTCCAAAGGTATGGTCTAACTGTTGTTTGGCTTCGTCCCAGTGCAAGTCTTTGAAGCCGCTGTCTATTTCTATGCGGGTCGACTGGTCATGTAAATTAATGATGCGGCGCGCGCATTGTCTTTGGTCTAGCGCCTCGTTCAATTGAGTGAAGTGCGTAATGCTCGCTGGGCTGGGCTTTTGCGGCTCGACCACAATGTAGAGGTGTCCGCCACAGGGCAGGCCGAGTTTCTCTGTTTCTTCTACGGTAATCCCGTATTGAAAGAATTGAGCTTCATTGGCAGCCAATTCTCCGGCGGTTATTTTTTCTAATAGGTCATCTTCCACACAGCCACCTGATAGCGAACCGACTATGTGCCCTTGGCCGTTACAGGCCAAAACTGAGCCAACTGGACGCGGCGAAGAACCCCAAGTCTGCACAACTGTTGCCAGCCAGCATGGTTCATCGTTTTCTAGCCACTTGAGTATTTGGCTAAGTACTTCTTTGTCAACTGCTTGCATATGCGCTCTCGTGTTAACCAATGATAAAGTCTAACCATTGGACCGCTATAAAAACCATTTATTACCTATTTTCTCAAGCAAGATGCGAACTTTATCTGCTGCCTAGCGACCAGCTATGGCAGAATTCGAACCATGAGCAAATTACAGCGCATATTCTAACCCATGTTGACCACCTCTGTATTATCTGGGCGAATGCAGCCATTGGTCCTGGACCTGCCTGAGGCCACTGATTCGCAGCCGGCTAGCGTGGGAATAGACACAAGCCATGCAACGCACATAGTCGCCACAGAATATGCCCTGTTATTAGGTGATCAACGGGTCTCGCTATCGGCACAAATCGGTCGTTCCATTCGGTTGAAATTCCTTGGCCAGCGCACCTGTGGCAACTGTCAAGTGAGTGTTGATAAGTTGGAGGGCGGCGGTTACTGCAAGAACTGCTTTTTTAGTTTGGCGCGTTGTGACAGATGTTTTGTGAGTCCTGAACGCTGTCATTTTGCTCAAGGCACTTGTCGTGAACCCCAGTGGGGTGAATCCTTTTGCATGCAGCCGCATGTGGTCTATTTGGCCAACAGCAGCGGACCAAAGGTGGGTATTACCCGCCAAGACCGTAATTTTTATCGTTGGTTAAGCCAAGGCGCAGTGCAGGGTATGGTGATCGCTTATGCAGATACGCGTAGGGATGCCGGGTTGTTGGAAGTGGCCATTAAGAGCAAAATCAGTGACAAGACTAATTGGCGTCGAATGGTCTCCATGCAGCCGCAGAATCTTGATCTGCTGCAACTTGCCCGACAGTTGCAAACGTCTATTGAACTCCCTGCTGGGACCCGCTGGGTTGACCAGATGACGAGCCATGATTTGGCTTACCCAATACAATCTCATGCGCCGGCGTTGCGTTTAGCTGTAAACGAGGTTACCCCTGAACTGTTAGATAATTTGCAGGGGATTAAGGGCCAGTACTTGTTGCTCAGTCAGGGAGCCTTTAATGTAGGAGCCCACGTTGGCATGACCATTGAGGTTGAATTTGCGCCAGCTATTGACGCAGCAAAATTGAATTCTAGCGACCAGCTTGACCTGTTTTCTTAACGCTCTGAGCGCCTAGGAAGGTTAGCTTTCGGGCGCCAAGTTGCGCCGCGGTAAATTTTAAGATTGAACTTTTAGGAATTAAAGATGAAAGACGGACAACCCAAAGCCATTCAGCTTGCAGATTATCAAGCGCCGGCATATACCACGGAAAAAACTCAGTTGTGTTTTGATATCCGTGAGGGCGAAACCCAGGTTACGTCGAATTTGTCAGTTGTCCGACTGACTGATGGTGCGTCTAGTTTGGTACTTGCCGGCGAGCATTTGGAACTGGTTTCAGTCATGGTTGATGGCCGTGAGCTGGGTAGTAATGAGTTCCTTAAGGATGATGAGTCGCTGACTTTGTTGGGCTTGGATGCAGTGCATCAAATTCAAATTGTCACAAAAATTTGTCCGGAGAAAAATACCGCTTTGGAAGGTTTGTATCGTTCCGGTGGGATGTACTGCACTCAGTGCGAGGCAGAAGGGTTCCGCAGAATAACTTACTACCAAGACAGACCTGATGTGTTGTCTAAATTCACCACAACGATTATTGCAGATGGTGAGCGTTACCCTAACTTGTTGTCTAATGGCAACTTAGTGTCTGCGACTAAGACTGAAGATGGGCGCAGTCAGGTTACTTGGGAGGATCCTTTTCCAAAGCCCAGTTACTTATTTGCCCTAGTTGCTGGCGATCTGGCTGTATTGGAGGATGAGTTTATTACTTGCAGTGGGCGTAAAGTGACCCTGCAAATTTTTTCCGAGCCGCATAATATTGAGCAATGCGACTACGCCATGGACGTGCTCAAGCGGTCAATGAAGTGGGACGAAGAGCGTTTTGGTCGAGAGTACGACTTAGATATTTTTATGATTGTTGCTGTTGAAGATTTCAATATGGGCGCCATGGAAAATAAGGGGCTTAATGTGTTTAACACCTCATGCGTCCTAGCCTCGCCAGATACTGCAACCGATGAAACCTATCAGCGTGTAGAAGCAGTTGTGGCCCACGAGTACTTCCATAATTGGTCTGGCAATAGAGTAACTTGCCGCGACTGGTTCCAGTTGAGTTTGAAAGAGGGCTTTACGGTATTTCGTGATGCCGAGTTTTCTAGTGATATGAACTCTCGACCCGTTAAGCGGATTGAAGATGTTGGTGTTATGCGTGCTGTGCAATTTGCTGAAGACGCTAGCCCACTTGCTCACCCAGTACGTCCCAGTAGTTATCTAGAAATTTCCAATTTTTATACAGTGACCATTTATGAAAAGGGCGCTGAAGTCGTGCGTATGTATCAAACGCTACTAGGTGAGACCGATTTTAGAAAAGCCACAGATCTATACTTTGATCGTCATGATGGAACTGCGGCAACGACAGATGACTTTGCTCAAGCCATGTCTGAAGTGGGTAATATTGATTTGTCCCAATTCAAACGCTGGTATGAGCAGGCGGGTACGCCGCACCTTTCTGTAACGGAATCTTTTTTGCCAGGTTCGTTAACATTATCTATCCAACAAAGCTGCCGTGACACCCCTGACCAAGTGGGTAAAAAACCCTTCCACATGCCTATTTTGATGGGTTTGGTCAGCGCTAATGGAGAGAGCGTTGACTTGCAAAATCTGACTATCGAAAGCGCCGCAGATTTTCAGGTGCGTAGTGCGGGTGAATCCTTATTATTGGAAATAAGAGAAGAGACCACTGAAATAAAATTCGCTGGACTGAGTGCAAAAGATGCGAAGCCCGTAGTGAGCTTTTTGCGTGAGTTCTCTGCACCGGTGAAGGTCTCCCATGAACGCCCTGACAGCGAACTCGCCTTTTTGGTGGAAAATGACCGCGACGGTTTTGTTCGCTGGGACGCCCTGCAAACTCTTTGGGTTAAGCATTTTGATGATAAGCACACATTAAGCGGTGCAGATCCCATTCAAACTCTTGCGCAAGTTGCCAAAGGGGCTGTTGATCTAACAGATGCAGAGGATCAATTATTTGCCAGTACAATGCTTTTGGTGCCTAACGAAAACTACCTATTTGAACAAATTGCTGATTTTGAGGTGGACTCGTTACTAGATGCACGAGAGGCAGCTCTACAGAGTGCTGCCACTCAACACAGTGATGTTTGGGCGCAACTTTGCGATCGCTACAAACCAACCAGTGCCTACGTGCCCAATGCGGCGGGCATGGCACAGCGGAGCTTGTACAGTGTGGCCTACGCACTGCATGTTAGGACGCTGTCTGGTGAGGCACTGGAAAAATCTCTCCGCGAGCGTTATTTCAGTGCGGACAACTTGTCCGATCGTCGTTCAGCGCTAGGTATAATTACACGTAACCCATTGATCAGCGCGCAGTTCAGAGATGAAATTCTGCAACACTTTTTTGCCCAATGGCAGAGTCAGGCGTTGGTCATCGACCTGTGGTTTAACTTGCAGGCGCAAAGCCCGGTCTATGACATTGAGGCGCTGAATAAGTTAGTCAGTCATCCAAGTTTTGATATGAAAAATCCCAACAGAGCGCGGTCGGTTTATGGCGTTTTCGCCATGTTGAATAATCGCAGGTTTCACGCTTTAGATGGATCAGGTTATGAATTTATGGGGCAGGCAGTAGCGAAGTTAGATGAATTGAATCCACAAATTGCCTCTCGTTTAGCCACGCCATTGGCAAGGTTTGGGCGCTATGACAGTAAACGCCAAGGATTAATGCGCAGTGTTTTAGAGGATTTGTCCCGTAGAGAGAATCTTTCAAAAGATCTGTATGAGATTGTTTCCAAAAGCTTGGCCTAAACCTCTAAACCGTTATTGCTCAAGTTGGAACGGGTGCTAGTGTTGCGGATATAGTTCCGGCAGGTGGGCGTGGTCAGCAGTATCATCGGTGTTGAGTCGATGCATTGCTTCTTCGCTTAACTGCGCTAGTGCCTGGTCCCAGTCGCGTAGCGCTATCGCATCAGAATATTTGACCGAGTCCAGCGCGTTTGCGTAGCCTCTGGCCGCATCTGAGCTTTGCATAAACTGATGCCAACTCTGGCCCTGGGAAGTATTAAAATGAATGAGTAGGTACTGTTGAAGAGTGCTTCTAATCCGCATGAGATCTTCGCTTTTAACCGCCGCTTTGTATGCGTTCATAGCTGTGCTTAGTTGGCTGTGCCGCGATGCTGCGCCCTTATCTTGATTTAGCCATAATACCAGTCGCCAAAGCCCAACTATAAACAACAGTCCCAGTAAAAATTTGCCGATGTTGTCCCTGTAGTCAAGAGGCCGCTGCATGACCAGTGGTTTTCTTTGTACTTCTACTGCCTGGCTTTCTATCACTGGGGCGGTTGTATCAACCTCTGGTAACGGTTTGCCGTCGATGGTCAGAACAGTTGCTGCAACGCTGGTTTGCTTAACGGTTTTGTTTTCTGTATCCCACCAATAGATAACAACGTCGGGCAGCATATGTGTGCCAGGGGTGAGTGCAACAATGTCCGTAGACTCGCGCCTAATTCCCACCACTGTAGAGCCATTGGCGTCCTCATTAATGACAGCCTGATTTGGGTACTGTTTGAATATTTTCGCGTCCAACTGGCCCAGTAGCGGCGGGGCTATGGCGCCGGTATTGCCGTATACATTGAGCTCTATTGTCCGGCTCAAATTCTCGCCAACGCCAATTACCTTTGTGGTGGCGGAGCCAAATTTCTGTTCTAAGGTTAAGTCTAAAGCAGGCAGCCAAGGTTGGTCTTTGGGGAATTCATTTGGAATAGGTAAGACTTTGATTTGGGCACTATCAGTGCCGACGCGCACCGCTTTGCGAGAAGCGCGTCCTCGGTCAATGAGGCGAACACTCGCCGATAACTGAATAGGTGGAATGGTCAGCAAGCCGCTGCTTTGCGGAAAAATTGCATAACGTTGCTCAATGACACCGTAGGGTTTGCCGTTACGTACTCCTGAGGTGTTTCTGTTCTCGCCCAGTGTGATGACAAGGGCGTCGTCCACTTCCGGAGCGCCTGGCTGTCCGCCGTAGAGTTGTACGCCATCCATGTAAAACAGCCTTCTTGTCAGGAGCAGTTGGCTTTGAACGTACACTTCGTCTGTCGAAAATTCCTGCTCGTAGAATATTAGAGCGGCTATTTTTGTTCGTGCGCTTTCGGTTAATTTGCGCACTTCCAGTTGCATAGCCATAGTACGCTCATTGCCCACTTTTATCGGTGGAATTGTCAGCTTGCCAGTGCGTTTGGGTTGCAGGGTTATTTGATAGTCCACCCAGCTTTCTGCTCGGCCATTAATGTATTGATACTGACTGCTGGTATTGCTACCCATGACATGGAAGTCTCGATCTAGTATTGCCAAATCTAACGCCTCGCTTTGGCGCGTGCCGACGTGCCTTATTGCTAACCTAACAGATTCTAGTTCCTCGATAGATTCGCTCGACAAAAGGCTGATGACTTCCGCGCTTGTCGCTGTGGCAAAAAGTGTCATCAGGATTGCAATGAGCGCACGGCCCAACCAATTGTACAGCCGGGTGCGTACTGACTTAACCAGCGGCTTGCAAATGCTTATCGGCGAGGCTACGGGGGCGGACCATCTCACCATATCTGCTCACCCTGTTGGTTGCTGTAATCCCCTTGGCGAAGTCGTTGTTTGGTTTCATACTGAAATTTACGTTTCAATAATCCGCCGGGGTTGTCAGGTACTCGGCGTAACCATTGTTCTAATGCTTCTTGCTTCTCATCTCTTTTGGCTTCGCTTTCCTCATCTTTCAGTTCGTTTTCGGCTTCTTGTTGCTGTTGCTGCTCTTCTTCAGAGGGCTGATCTTGATTTTCGGCATCGCTGTCTTTTTCTTGCTCTGAGGACTCTTGTTCTTGGTTAGGGTCGTTTTCTGAGCTTTCGCTAGAGTCCTGCCCCTCTTGCTGCTGCTGTTCTTCTTCGCCTTCTTTTTGCTTGTCTTGTTCTTGTTGCTGCTGTTGTTCTTTAAGCATTTGGGCAAGGCCTTTATTGAAAGCTGCATCTTCGTCATTCGGATTTATGCTTAATGCGGCGTCATATTCCTCTATGGCTTCGTCATATTGGCCAAGGTGGGTTAGGGCGTTGCCCTTGTTGTAGGCGGCATTGAAATCAGCTTCGCTGCTAGATCTTTGCGTCTTACCGTCTTGCTTTGTGCCAAAACCATTCAGAGCACTTTGCCAATCTCCATTTTTGTAATGCGCTGCAGCTTTCCACTCTGGGTCTTCGAAGAGCTTTGCAGCTTTAGCTGCGTTGCCTTTAGCTAGCGCCTCATAGCCGCGCTGGTCACCTCTTAACCAAGCACTGTCCCAAGTACTGGCTAGTTGCTGGGTCACCGAAAGGCCCTGAGAATCGGCTACCACTTGACTTACCGGTACAGTGTCATCGACTTGGGCCTGTGTGGGCGCAGGCGTAATTTGTAGAGCAAGAGCGATTGGTAAGCAGGCAAGTACGCCGCGTCTAAAGCCCATTAGAAGTAGTGGCAGAAGAAGTAGAGTTGCCCAGTGCCCTTGGTCAGCCCATGTATCGAATTCGCGCTCAACTTTTATTGACGCATCTTCGGTTGGTAATGAAGTGGACAACACTCTGGATATATCCTGTTCGCCGACACTCAGCCTGGCATAGCGCCCAAAGCTTTGGTTAGCTACTTGGACTAAGTTGTCTTCATTCAAGCGCACTATGACACGGTCATTTGCTGGATTTTTAATATAGCGTCGCGCTTCGCCGGGCAGGTCTATGGGTATTGGGGCACCTTGCGGTGTGCCAACACCGATGACTGAAAGCGGAAATGCTGAATTGCGGAATGTGCTGACCGCGCTGATATCGTCAATGCCATCGCTGATAATAAGCACACGGCCTTCTTGCATGCCGGCATTAGAAAACAGTTCGGCTGCCAGTTTCATGGCGTGATCTGGTTTGCTACCGAATACCGGCATCATTGTAGGGTTAAGGGCCACCAGTAGGTTTTCGATAGTCGCATTGTCGTCAGTCAGCGGCACCACGCTGTGGGCATCTCCCGCAAAGGCAATGAGGCCAGTAAGTCCTTCATTGCGCAGGCGCAATATGTCAATGACCTTCTGTTTGGCTTTGACCATGCGCGAGGGTTTTAAGTCCTCGGCAAGCATGGATAAAGAGAGGTCCAAAATAATCACCAGCGCATCGTTTTTTTGTTCTACATTTTGCGGCAGTTTCTCCCATGTGGGCCCTGCTAGACCAATAACACTCACTGCTAAAGCAAAAATTATTGCCACTTTAAGCCATGTGCCAGAGGTGTTGGCATTGTCCTCAATGAGCACAGAAAGGAGTTCGCTATTTATTGCGTTAAGCCATTTAGAGCGGCCGCGAGTTTTCTTTACCCAGAAATGCACTAACGCGGCCAGCGGTAGAAAAGCGAGTAAGCACAGCGGGCGCAAAAATTGGAATTCATCGAACACGCGATGTCTCCCGCCCAAGTAAAAGTTCTAAAGCCAGAAGCAATGAAAGCAGTGCAATGCATAAGCCCAAGGGCCAATAAAATAGCGCTTGGACGGGGCGGTAGACTTCAGATTCTTGTTCTACAGGTTCTAGTTCATCGATGATTGCGTAAATTTGTATTAATGCTTGGGGGTCGCGGGCGCGAAAGTATTTGCCGCCAGTGACCGTGGCAATTCCTTCTAAGGCTGTCTCTTATACACATCTGACGCTGCCGACGAATAGAGA
>CAJXUL010000044.1 GCA_913060615.1 uncultured Gammaproteobacteria bacterium
GGCTCGGAGATGTGTATAAGAGACAGGCCAAAGCTCTGGGCGATGAAGTAGATGTTGAAGTTATTGAAGCCCATCATCGCCATAAAGTAGATGCGCCCTCGGGCACGGCTTTGCGCATTGGAGAAGTGCTTGCCAAGGCTCTGGGCCGAGACCTCGATGAAAATGCTATTTATGGCCGCCAAGGTATTACCGGTGCACGAGATTCTAAGACAATTGGTTTTTCTACCATTCGTGGCGGCGATATTGTTGGTGAGCATACGGTGATGTTTGCGGGTGAGGGCGAACGTTTGGAAATCACCCATAGAGCGCACAGCCGCAGCAACTTTGCTCAAGGTGCTCTGCGAGCTGTTGGGTTCGTTCACGGCAAAGAGCCTGGCTTGTATAACATGCAAGACTTACTGGGCCTGTAACTCAGACGTAATTTTTGCTGCATTTTTCGCCATGCCTGCGTACAATGCCTCTCCAGTCCGCACACTCCAATTTTAGTGAAGACTATAGGTGTTAATACACCTATTGCAGCGTTCGCTTGGGCGATAAAAACAGCTTTCTAAGCAAAGCGTTAGCCAAGTAGCGAAAGCTGTTAGTCAGCATCGCAGAGATTTTGGAGTGCTAGCGAGATAGGTGCGAGATGTAGCCCGAAGCTATTTTCTAGTGACTTGGTGATCGTTAAAGGTATACCAACAAGCTAATCAGAATATAGCTGAGAGAACCCTCGTAGGTGATTAGCTCAAATTAAGGAAAGTTGTTGATACCGGCTTTATTAGCGCTCGAAGACGGTAGTATTTTCCGCGGCCAGTCAATTGGCGCGCAAGGTATTACTGTTGGTGAAGTGGTCTTCAACACTGCGATGACAGGTTATCAGGAAATACTGACAGACCCCTCTTATCGTCGTCAGATCATTACCCTCACATATCCACAAATTGGCAATACCGGAGTGACCGAAGAAGATGCAGAGTCTGATCGGATCTGGGCTGCCGGTTTGGTTATTCGTCAAACGCCTAAGCGCGTTAGTAGCTGGCGTCAGCGCGGCTCGTTACCAGACTATTTGGTCGATCAAAACACCATTGCTATTGCCGATGTAGATACTCGTAGGCTAACCCGAGTTATCCGTGAAAAAGGCGCTTTGGCAGGATGTATTTTGGCTGGGCCTGAAGCTGCCACCGAGGAAGGCTTGAATAAAGCTTTGTCTGAGGCGCGTGGTTTTGCCGGGTTACAAGGCATGGATCTGGCTCAAGAGGTTTCTGGCGAGACTCGTTCATGGACACAAACGCCCTGGGATTTGGCCACAGGTTACGGTACATTTTCTGCGGCTGATGTCGCAAAGACCTTTCGTGTTGTCGCATTTGATTTCGGCGTAAAGCGAAATATTTTGCGCATACTGGCGGGCAAGGGCTGTGACCTTACTGTCGTGCCAGCACAAACTACCGCGGCAGAAGTATTGGCTTTGAATCCAGACGGTATTTTCCTTTCTAATGGCCCTGGTGACCCAGAGCCCTGCGATTACGCAATTACCGCAATTCAAAGTTTACTGAAAACCGGTATACCTATATTTGGGATATGTTTAGGTCACCAGCTTTTGGCTTTGGCCAGTGGTGCGCAAACAATGAAAATGTCCCATGGCCATCATGGCGCTAATCATCCGGTACAAGATCTAGCGTCTGGTGTTGTCATGATTACCAGTCAAAATCATGGTTTTGCCGTAGACGAAAACAGCCTGCCAGAAAACTTGGTTTGCACACATAAGTCGTTGTTTGATGGCACCGTGCAAGGTGTCAGCAGAACGGATGTGCCTGCATTTGGTTTTCAAGGCCACCCCGAAGCAAGCCCTGGGCCGCAGGATTGTGAATATCTATTTGATCAGTTCATCGATTTGATGACTGATAACATCTCTAAAGGGGTATAAGGTGCCGAAGCGAACCGACATCAAATCTGTTCTCATTCTTGGTGCGGGGCCGATTGTCATTGGTCAAGCCTGTGAGTTCGACTATTCCGGTGCCCAAGCTTGTAAAGCGTTGAAAGACGAGGGTTACCGCGTTGTCCTGGTTAACTCAAACCCAGCTACCATTATGACCGACCCGGCTATGGCTGACGCTACCTATGTCGAACCGGTGGAGTGGACAACCGTTGCAAAGATTATTGAGCGCGAGCGCCCCGATGCTCTTTTGCCCACCATGGGCGGTCAAACTGCATTGAACTGCGCTCTAGACTTAGTTCGAGAAGGTGTACTGGAAGAATTTTCTGTTGAATTGATTGGCGCTAGCCAAGATGCCATTGATAAGGCTGAAGACCGTGAACGCTTTGATCGCGCCATGAAGTCTATCGGTCTATCTACACCTAGATCAGCTATTGCTCACAGCATGGAAGAAGCCATTCAGGTGCAAAGCCAGTTAGGTTTTCCTTGTGTTATCCGCCCCTCATTTACTATGGGCGGTAGCGGTGGCGGCATTGCATACAACCGTGAAGAGTTTGAGGAAATTTGTACTCGCGGCTTGGATCTTTCGCCTACCTCAGAACTGTTGATTGACGAGTCTTTGTTGGGCTGGAAAGAGTTCGAGATGGAGGTAGTGCGCGACAATAAAGACAACTGCATCATTGTTTGCGCCATTGAAAACTTTGATCCGATGGGCGTGCATACCGGCGATAGTATTACGGTTGCCCCTGCGCAAACGCTGACTGATAAAGAATATCAATTGCTACGTAATGCATCCATTGATGTGCTGCGCGAGATCGGCGTAGACACCGGCGGTTCAAACGTTCAATTTGGTATTAATCCAGAAGATGGGCGCATTGTTGTGATTGAGATGAATCCTCGAGTTTCTCGATCTTCAGCCCTTGCGTCTAAAGCCACAGGCTTCCCAATCGCCAAAATCGCAGCCAAATTGGCTGTTGGATACACCTTGGACGAGTTGGGTAATGATATAACTGGTGGTGTTACGCCGGCTTCATTTGAGCCAAGTATCGACTATGTAGTGACTAAGATTCCTCGTTTCACCTTCGAAAAATTCCCAATGGCGGATGCGCGCTTAACCACGCAGATGAAGTCTGTGGGGGAAGTTATGGCGATAGGGCGGACTTTCCAAGAGTCGTTGCAAAAAGCCATGCGCGGACTAGAGATAGGTATGGCGGGCTTTGACCCGATGATAGACCAAGACGATCCGGAATGGCGTAGCGTGCTGAAGCGCGAGTTACGTAATCCCAGTTCGCACCGGCTTTGGTACGTGGCGGACGGATTTAGAACCGGTATGAGTATCGAAGATCTGTTTGAGTTGACCAAAATTGATCATTGGTTTTTGGCTGAAATTGAAGATTTGATTTTAGCTGAGGCAGAGCTCACCACACGCACGGCGTCCAGCTTAAGCAAACAAGAATGGCTGGTGGCGAAAACTAAGGGGTTTTCTGACCCACGTTTGGCGGCATTGTTGAATACCACCGAGAGTGAAGTGCGCGAAACGCGTCACGCTCATGGTGTCAAACCTGTTTATCGGCGAGTAGATACTTGCGCGGCAGAGTTTCCAGCCAGCAGCGCCTACATGTATTCAACTTACGAGGAAGAATGCGAATCGCTACCAACCAACAGAAAGAAAATTATGGTCCTAGGTGGCGGTCCAAACCGTATAGGCCAGGGTATTGAATTTGATTACTGCTGCGTTCACGCGGCTCTTGCCATGCGTGAAGATGGCTACGAAACCATCATGGTTAACTGTAATCCTGAAACTGTTTCTACTGACTATGACACTTCTGACCGACTCTATTTTGAGCCGCTTACCCTTGAAGATGTTTTGGCTATTGTTGAAGTTGAACAGCCTACTGGCGTTATTGTGCAGTTTGGCGGGCAGACGCCGCTCAAATTGGCGGATGATCTTGCACGGCTTGGCGTGCCTATTATAGGGACCAGCCCCGATGCTATCGATCGCGCTGAAGATCGTGAGCGCTTCCAGCAGTTAGTTGTGAAATTAGGCCTTCGTCAGCCCTATAACCGAGTGGCATCTAATACCGAACAAGGTATTGAGCGTGCAGCGGAAATTGGCTACCCAATTATTGTTCGTCCCTCGTATGTACTAGGCGGTCGGGCGATGGAGTTGGTTTACAGTCCTGAAGAACTTCGACAATACATGCAGAATGCGGTGGATGTGTCTAACGACTCGCCAGTTTTGCTCGACAGATTTCTTGATCAAGCGGTAGAAGTAGATGTGGACGCCATCTGTGATGGGGAAAATGTGGTCATTGGCGCGATCATGCAGCATATCGAACAAGCAGGTGTGCACTCTGGCGACTCCGCCTGTTCATTGCCGCCTTATAACTTGCCCATGGATATTCAAAACGAGATTCGTGAGCAGGTTAAAGCGCTGGCTATTGAGCTAGAAGTTATTGGCTTGATGAATGTGCAGATGGCCGTGCAGGGTACAGATGTCTTTGTTATCGAGGTGAACCCTCGAGCGTCACGAACAGTACCTTTTGTCTCTAAATGTATCGGTGTTTCCTTAGCTAAGGTTGCCGCGCGCTGTATGGCCGGTGAGACACTTGCTAGCATAGGTTTTACTGAGGAAATTATTCCTACTGCTTTCCACGTTAAAGAGTCAGTATTTCCGTTTAATAAGTTCATCGGCGTGGATCCCATCTTGGGACCTGAGATGAAATCTACCGGTGAAGTTATGGGCGTTGGGCTGACATTTGGTGAGGCCTTTTCCAAAGCGTCGCTGGGTGCGGGCGAGCGCCTTCCGAGCGGCGGCAGAGCATTCCTCAGTGTTAAAGATTCGGATAAGCCTGGTGTTGTGAAAGTGGCTCAAGATCTCATAGATATTGGTTTTCAGTTGGTTGCAACTACTGGCACGTTGCGTGTTTTACATGCCGCGAATGTAGAGTGCAGCCTGATCCAAAAGGTTAATGAAGGTCGTCCAGACGTTTCAGATATGCTCAAGAATGAGCAGATTGATTTGATCATTAATACAACAGAAGGACGGCAGTCTATTGCTCACTCAGCAATCATTCGCCGTCTGGCTTTGCTTAAAAAGGTGTGTTACACAACTACCTTAACTGGTGGCGAAGCGTTTTGTATTGCGATTAGAGAAGGCATTGGTGAGCGAGTAACCAGTTTGCAGGACTTGCACCAAAACCTCTCTCAACAGGGATAACTGATATGCCGATTCCGATGACTATCGAGGGTGCGGAGAGCTTGCGTGAAGAAGTAGCGCATAGGAAGACCGCTCTGCGCCAAGAAATCACACAAGCCATTGCAGAAGCGCGAGCCCACGGCGATTTAAAAGAAAACGCTGAATATCATGCAGCCCGTGAACAACAAAGTTTTAATGAAGGCCGTATTCAAGAAATCGAAGGCAAGCTTGCTGATGCGCAGATTATTGATGTGAGCAAGATTGTGGCTACTGGGAAAGTGATTTTTGGTTCAACTGTGACGTTAATGGACACAAACTCAGAGGTGGTCAAGGTCTACCGTATTGTTGGTGAAGATGAAGCGAACTTACGCGAAGGCAAAATTTCGGTCATGTCGCCCATCGCTCGGGCCCTTATCGGCAAATCTTTAGATGATGTTGTTCTTGTTGCAGCCCCAGGTGGCGACCTTGAATATGAGATTACGGACGTAGTTCACGGCTAAAGGGCAGTTATAGTGTGTTCCTGAGGCAGACGGTTAATAGTTAACCGCCTGCGTCGGTTGTAAGCGCCTTTATGCTGAATCGGCGTTACTTGGCTAGTAGCTAGGGTTTAGAAATCTTTCGCGTCCACATAGCGACTGACATTTGAAAGCTTTGCGTTAGCATTTGGATTTTTACGGTACAAGACAGCTATTTTGCCGATTTTCTGCAGGACTACTGAAGCCGTTTTTTCTGCGAGCTCATTAGCAATCTCCTGTCGCACGGCGCGATCATTGTCGAACACCTTAACTTTGATCAGTTCATGATCGCTAAGCGCTCTTTCAGTTTCTTCTATTATGCCTTCTGAGAGTCCTCGCTCGCTCACTGCGACGACTGGGTCAAGGTGATGGGCGATGCCTCTAAGGGATTTTTTTTGTTGCGAACTCAGTGGGATATTTTTCATTCGAGTATTCTATAAGACTCGCCTCACAGAGTATTGATAAAAAGCATGGTAAAACGCAGTAAATCTAGTGATCGTTGGCTTCAGCGGCAGCGAAAGGACCAGTTTGTACGCCAAGCGCAAGGTGGTGGCCAAATTTCTCGTGCTCATTTTAAACTCGAGCAACTCGATCAGCGCTATAAATTGGTCAAGCCTAACCTGCATGTGCTGGAGCTGGGGGCTGCGCCCGGAGGGTGGACTAACTATCTAGAGGAGCGGCTGGCCGGAGGGTTACTCATTGCCATTGACCCTTTGCCTATCACCAGTGGCGATAAGACCCACGTAATTGAGGGCTTTGCTGGCGAGCCAGAGGTTGATGATGAGATAGAGCGAATTTTGGCCGGGCAGAAACTTGACCTTGTTTTATCGGATATGGCCCCAAATATATCGGGAGTCAGGGCCGTAGACCAAGCTAGGTCGATGGAGTTAGCGGATATTTCGCTAGATAGCTGTCACCGCTGGATGAATCAGCGTGGGGCTATGGCTATAAAGGCTTTTCAGGGTGAAGGTTTAGATGCGTGGGTGAAGGACTTAAAGAAGGTCTTTAAAAAGGTCCACATGACTAAGCCCAAGGCATCAAGGTCTGAATCTCGAGAAGTTTTTGTAGTAGCAATAGACTTTAGCCCAAATAAAGCGCCAGCAGATTAAGAAAATCTGTACTTAAAACCAGATTTGCCGCCAATTTCACAAGTACTGGTGCAAACTGCATCTTGAAAACGCTTGTTAGATAACCGCATAAGATCGGTTTAAGACAGGTTATCGGTTTGAATATGACTATCGGCCAAGAATAATGCATAAAAATGCCTATTCGGATGCCGCGTCCAACTATTAACAGAACGTGAGGTAAGTCCCGTGTCAGATATGGGAAAAAATATAGTACTTTGGCTGATCATCTTGGCTGTGTTGCTGACGGTGTTTAATAAATTTGATGTGGCACCGCAAACGCCAGAACTCAGTTACTCCGAATTCCTGAGTGACGTTGAGCAGGGGCGCATTACCAGTGCTACCATTCAAGGTGACAAAATATATGCAGAGGATACCTCTGGCAATAAAGTCACGGTTACTCGGTTGTCCAGCGACCTAGCTCTCACAGACCGCTTGCGTGATGGAGAGGTCAGGTTTGAAGTGGCGCCGGAAGAAAAGCAAGGTTTTTGGACTCAGCTACTGATAGCCAGTTTCCCAATACTCATCATCTTAGCTGTGGCCATGTTTTTCATGCGTCAGATGCAAGGTGGCGGTGGCGGTCGCGGCGGCCCAATGGCTTTTGGTCGAAGTAAAGCCAAGTTGTTATCGGATGATCAAATTAAGACGACGTTTGCTGATGTTGCTGGCGTAGACGAAGCAAAAGAAGAAGTTCAAGAATTAGTGGAATTTCTGCGCGATCCAGGCAAGTTTCAGCGCTTAGGCGGTCACATTCCTCGCGGCGTGTTGATGGTAGGCCAGCCTGGTACAGGTAAAACCCTACTCGCCAGAGCCATTGCTGGCGAAGCCAAGGTGCCGTTCTTTTCGATCTCAGGTTCTGATTTTGTTGAAATGTTTGTCGGTGTTGGTGCATCTCGTGTGCGCGACATGTTCGAGCAAGCCAAGAAGCAGGCACCCTGCATTATTTTTATCGATGAGATAGATGCAGTAGGCAGGCACCGTGGTGCTGGAGTTGGCGGTGGACACGATGAGCGAGAGCAGACATTGAACCAGCTTTTGGTTGAAATGGACGGTTTTGAGGGTAATGACGGCGTCATTGTTATTGCCGCGACTAACCGCCCTGACGTACTTGACCCAGCGCTATTGCGCCCTGGTCGTTTCGATCGTCAGGTTGTTGTTGGCTTACCGGACATTCGTGGTCGTGAGCAAATAACCAAAGTGCACATGCGTAAAGTACCTGTTGCCGACGACGTAGATGCAAGCATCATTGCGCGCGGTACGCCCGGATTCTCCGGTGCTGATATTGCCAATTTGGTCAATGAAGCAGCCTTATTTGCGGCAAGGGCAGGCAAGCGTTTAGTTGCCATGGAAGAATTTGATAAAGCCAAAGATAAAATCATGATGGGTGCAGAGCGCAAATCTATGGTGATGTCTGAGCGCGAAAAACGTAACACCGCTTATCACGAAGCAGGTCACGCAATTGTTGGACGAATGATGCCTGAACACGATCCTGTATATAAGGTGACAATTATTCCTCGTGGTCGAGCTTTGGGTGTGACTATGTTTCTACCGGTAGAAGACCGCTACAGCCTTAGTCGTCAAGGTATTTGTTCGCAAATATCCAGCCTCTTTGGTGGTCGTATTGCGGAAGAGATGATATTGGGCGCAGAGCACGTTACAACGGGTGCATCTAACGATATTCAAAGAGCCACTTCATTAGCGCGGAATATGGTTACAAAGTGGGGCCTATCCGAACGGATGGGGCCATTGATGTATGACGAGGACGACGGTGAAGTCTTTTTGGGTATGTCTGCAGGTGCAAACAACAAGAACCACTCGCCTGATACAGCTCGAGCGATAGATGAAGAAGTGAGGTCTATTATTGACCGTTGTTATAGTGACGCAGAAAGATTGCTGACAGAGAATCTTGATAAGCTGCACGTAATGGCGGAATCGTTGGTGGAATTTGAGACGTTGTCTGCAGATCAGCTAGACGACATCATGGCGGGTGCAAAACCTCGCCACCCGAGTGATACACCACCTCCTTCTGGAAAATCAGATCGCGGCGACACTCAGTCACCTATCGGTGGTCCAGCAGAAGAAAGCTAAGATGACTTCGCCGCGCCTCCTTCGCTGCGCGGAAAAACAGCTAGATTTACAGCACCCTGCCGTTATGGGGGTGCTGAATATCACCCCTGATTCCTTTTCTGATGGCGGCAATCTTTTTGATGACGGCCATATCCCTATTGATAAAATTCTCGTTAATGCTCAGCGCATGATTGATGAAGGCGCCCAGGTGCTGGATATTGGTGGTGAATCTAGCCGCCCTGGCGCGCAGGCCGTTACGGTTACTGAAGAAATTCGCCGCGTACTTCCCGTAGTAGAAGCTCTACAAGCGTTGGACTGTATTATTTCAGTAGATACGCGCAATGGCGAAACAGCCAAGGCCTCTATAGACGCTGGCGCGCATATGATTAATGACATCAGTGCCGGGTTAGATGCAGATGTGATGGCTGCTGTGGCAAATTCTGACGTGGCCTACGCATTGATGCACATGCAGGGTTTGCCAGAAACCATGCAAAATAATCCACGCTACGACGAAGTTGTCATGGAGGTTAGCCAGTTCCTCCGCCTTAGATATCAAAGTTGTTTGAACCAAGGCATTGCTGCTGAGCGGATGCTTGTCGACCCTGGGTTTGGCTTTGGTAAGTCTCTGCAGCATAACCTGCAATTGCTAGCGCACATTGAAGCGCTGCGTATAGACGGCTGTCCGATCTTGGTAGGTATTTCAAGAAAGTCTATGCTTGGACAAATTACCGGTCGCTATGTGGACGATCGTTTAGCTGCTAGTGTTGCGGCCGCAGTCTTAGCCGTTCAAAATGGCGCAAATATAGTGCGGGCCCACGATGTTAAAGAAACGGTAGATGGGCTGAAGGTCTGGTCGTCGTTAACAGCGGCCAGTTGATATGTGGTGCAAAGCTAATCTGTAATTCAACAAATTGTTGGATGATAAATTGCCTAAGTTGTAGGCTAATGAAAAGCTAGTCGCCTGTGGCGGATCCGTTGCAGGTTATAAAAGGAAAACTAAGTAGATGGGGCAGAAGTATTTTGGCACGGATGGTATTCGTGGTCGCGTAGGGACCTTTCCCATCACGCCGGAATTTTGTTTACGTCTGAGCTGGGCTGTGGGCAAAGTTTTTGCTGGCCAAGACCGTCGCGCACGAGTGCTTATTGGCAAAGACACACGAATTTCTGGCTACATGCTTGAGTCCGTTATTCAATCTGGCTTAGTTTCGGCCGGCGCAGATGTCAGCTTGCTCGGCCCCATGCCCACACCGGCGATTGCTTATCTCACGCGCACTTTAGGTGCGGATGCGGGCATAGTGATAAGTGCATCCCATAACCCTTATTACGATAATGGCATCAAATTCTTTGATAGCCAGGGCAGCAAGCTGAGCGATGAAATTGAGCAACAAATCGAAGCGACGTTAGATACCTTTATGGTTTGCGAAGATTCAGGAAATTTGGGTCGCGCTTCGCGCATAACTGATGCGCCCGGACGTTATGTGGAGTTTTGTAAGAGCTGTGTAAGCAGCGACTTTAGTTTGCGCGGTATGCGCATTGTTATTGATTGTGCCAATGGTGCTACCTACGGTGTTGCGCTAAAAGTGTTTGAGGAGCTGGGCGCTGAAGTAGTTTTAATATTTGCCGACCCTGACGGGTTTAACATCAATGAAACCTGTGGCTCTACTCACCCAGAAAATTTGCAGCAGCGCGTTTTAGCTGAAGGCGCGGACCTTGGCATTGCTTTTGACGGCGATGGTGATCGACTGGTCATGGTGGACCACGAAGGTAGCATTGTAGATGGCGATGAAATTATTTTTGGCATTGCCCAGAGTCGTAAGCTTAGTAAAAAACTCAAAGGCGGTGTTGTCGGCACGGTCATGAGTAACTTTGGCTTGGAAAAAGCGTTAGAGAATCTTGGCATTCCCTTCCTCCGCGCCAGCGTTGGCGATCGCCATGTTCTAGAGTTAATGAAAAAGAAAAAGTGGGTGATAGGTGGCGAGCCCTCAGGGCATATTTTGACCATGGATTTGACCACCACTGGAGATGCAATTGTTGCAGCCTTGCAGGTGTTGGTGTCCATGCGCAGTGGGGAGGGGCAGCAAAGCCTCAAAGAGCTGGTCGCAGGTATGCACAAGGTGCCACAAATTTTGCTGAATGTTGGAGTTACCTCTCCGGGTTTAGTTGCGCAGAGCGATGAGATGCAGGCGGCTATAAACGATCAAAGTAAAGTGTTGGAAGGGCGCGGACGAGTGTTAGTTCGAGCATCTGGTACCGAGCCATTGTTGCGGGTTATGGTGGAAGGCGATAGTGAGACCGAGGTAAAACAGATTGCCCAGATGCTAGTCCAACAGGCGGTTGATGTCGTGTTACCAACCAATAAATAGCACCCTTTATTGGTCAGGACTGGATGGAGCGCTTGACGGTCAAGATACTTTGGATGGCGGCCAATTAAAATTGGCGTCCATCCCAACGCCTTCCCAAACTCAAATATTCAATAATACGTATGCTCCCAGTTATAGAGTTGTAACGCTATGCGATGAATATCGCGGAACTTTTCTTTTTTTAGGTAACTTATGTTTTCCAAATATGTAGGCCGATTACAGGGCGACTGGCCCTATCGAGCTGGCCGTACGCCCATTTTTTATGGCTGGATCATAGCGTTCATTTCTACGTTAGGTTTTTTGTTCAGCGTGCCGGGCCAAACAATGGGCATGGCAGTGTTCGCGGATGCCTTTATTGCTTCATTTGGCTTATCACGTACAGAGCTCTCCGCTGCCTACATGCTAGGTACTATTGGTAGTGCGCTATTTCTAACCAAAGCCGGTCGCCTATACGATCAGTTAGGAGCGCGCATCATGCTCACTGTATCTGCTCTAGGGTTAGGCTGCGCTCTGGTTTTTATCAGTGGCATCGACCTTGTCGCCCAACAAGTTGTGCGGTGGGTGGAGGTTGATTTAGCAATAATAACTTTTCCGTTAATTTTGCTTGGCTATTTTGGTGTCCGCTTTAGTGGTCAAGGCGTTATGACCAGTGTCAGTACTAATATGCTGTTGCTGTGGTTTAAGCGAAATAGAGGGCGGGTCCTTGGCTTTCGCGGGATTTTCATTTCTCTGGGTTTTTCCCTTTCGCCCCTGCTGCTAGCGGCGCTTATAGATGACTTTGGATGGCGCGATTCGCTTTTATTATTGGCAGTAGTGGTGGGACCAGGCTTTGCTCTGATCTCATTTTTGGTGGTTCGAGACAGGCCAGAAGTTTGTAATTTGCAGATTGATGGTGGCCGTGCATTGCTCAAAGACGAAAAGGCCATTGCAGAGTCCACTGAGTCGAGTTCGCGCCCTAATTTAGATTTGAGTTTGAATGAACGTTCAGACATGGGTTTAGCTCAAGTGAGGCGTAACGGGGTTTTTTGGCTTTATTCATCGGCTCTATCTATGCATGCGCTTTTTGGCACTGCAGTGACTTTTCACATCGTCGCAATTTTTGCTGAAGCGGGTAGGAGTAGGGACGAGGCATTTGCCTACTTCATACCTCAGGCAATTATTACGGTGGTCGTTAACTTAGCTGCCAGTACATTGGCGGACTATGTGAAACTAAAACCATTTCTGCTTGTAATGTTAATGAGTTTTTTATTCGGCGCCGTGGGCTTAATGAATCTAGAAACTAATACGGGTTATTGGTTTCTTGTAGCCGGGTTTGGTGTGGGCGGCGGCCTCTGGGGAACATTGTCGAATTTAGTCTTTATCCGGCAATTTGGCGCTACTCATCTTGGCGAGATTACAGGTCTAAATACAGCGCTCACTGTTTTTGGCAGCGCTATCGGGCCCCTCATATTCAGCGTTGCGTTAGATCTCACTGGCAGCATGTTCAATGCAGCCTTTATTTGTGCGGGCTTATTAGTTGTTCTGTTGGTGGTAGCAATATTGATACGCCAGCCCTTGGACCAATCGCCTTCCGCAATGGTCGGTCATGACCAGAAGTAGGTTGGTGTTTCTATAAAAACAGGCAGAATCTCGATTTTTGTCCCCCAGCTAGAGCCGGTCAGCGTTCCGCATACTCGCAGCACTTGGAAAAACCCAGGACAGCGTATAACATAGCGCGCCGCGAAAGGCGTGTGGAGTTCGAAGAGGTTTGAATGCGCAGATATTTGATTGCCGCTAACTGGAAAATGCACGGCTCGCTTGAGATGGTGCACAAGTTTGCGGAAAGTTTTGATCAAGGTGTTGATTTAGGCGCTGAAGTGGTGGTGTTTCCCCCCGTTGTTTATTTGGGCGCATTACAAGGCTTGACCTCAAAGTATGTGCAAGTGGGGGTACAAGATGTAGGCGTGGCCTCAGCTGGCGCGCATACAGGAGAGATAGCAGCTTCGATGGTTAAAGATGTCGGCGGTTCATGGGTTATAGTAGGGCACTCAGAGCGTCGAGCCGATCAGCTCGAAGGTGACGATCTGGTGGCGCAGAAGTTCGCCGCAGTGATTGCAGCTGGTTTGAGTCCCATAGTTTGTGTGGGCGAGACGTTGGCTCAAAGAAAAGCGGGCGATGCCTTTGCCGTGGTGAGTAAACAGCTTAAAGCGATTATTGATTTATGCGGCGTATCGGCATTGGCCAAGGGCGCTATAGCTTACGAGCCACTTTGGGCTATTGGTACAGGATTGACGGCAACACCAGAACAGGCTGGGCAAATGCACGCTTCAATACGAGATTTGGTTGCTGGGTTGGATCAAGATGTTGCAAGCTCGGTGCGCATTATTTATGGCGGTAGTGTTAACCCTGAAAATGCTGGGTTATTGTTTGCTCAAGAAGAGGTAGATGGGGCTTTAGTAGGCGGAGCCTCGTTGCAAGCGCCTAGCTTTGCGGCAATTGTCGCAGCGACATAATTCCTGCGGGCGAGTGAACAACACAAACCCTATGAACATGCCTTATGCGAATTAACAGAGAGAGTCTCTAGTGGATTCATCTCAGAAAGAGAGAAGATAGATGTCGACTTTAGAAACAGTGTTGTTGTCCTTACTTGTAGTTGATGCGGTTGCATTGATCGTGCTGATTTTGGTTCAACAAGGTAAAGGTGCCGACGTAGGCGCAGCCTTTGGTAGTGGCTCATCCAACACAGTATTAGGCAGTGCCGGTGGCGGTAACCTGATGACACGGATAACCACCTGGTTAGCCATTGCTTTTTTCCTTATAGCTTTCGGTTTGGCTTATACGGCTAAAGAGCGTGCTGCGCAGGCAAACTCTCTTGGTATTCCGCAGGCGATAGAGGGAGCGGTTGAGCTTCCTGGCGCAGAGACTGCTCCTGTTGAAGAAGCCCCTGCCGGTGATATTCCAGGACTTTAAGGCTATTTTAGATAGAGTGGTTTGGCTGCGAATTAGGAAGATTTATTAGTTAAGTTTTAGTGAATATGCCGGAGTGGTGAAATTGGTAGACACGCTACCTTGAGGGGGTAGTGGGCTTATGCCCGTGCGAGTTCGAGTCTCGCCTTCGGCACCATCACTAAGATACGCGAACCAGTCATTTAGGTAATTGCAGAGAACCTAGGACGCTGGCGACGTTCAACCTTTAGATAAATCCATCCGCTTTGGCGGAGTAAGGGGCCACGGCCCTAGTAGCCTCAATTTCCCAAGGTCTCCTACAGTAAGCGCCAATAACCGCTAAAAATCTTTTCTGCTGAGCATATTCGGACTTTTTCTCTAAAATAGAGCGATCCTTTTGATAATTAAGAGACTTTTACTTGCGCGGCGCTGCTTAGATCCATATAATTCTGCTCCCAATTGTTGCGGGGTGGAGCAGTCTGGTAGCTCGTCGGGCTCATAACCCGAAGGTCGTGGGTTCAAATCCTGCCCCCGCTACCACAATTGGAAAGACGCCCTTTTAGGTGTCTTTTGTCACCTTTAAAGCGGTGGCTGATTCAGCAAAAGATAGCGTGAATCTTTTGTCGGAGAATGTGTTGGAGGCAGTATGCCTAGGCTCTTGTTCAGTTTATGGTCGATTTGGACCTCTGAATTAGTTAGTAGAGTCAGAGTCACGTAAACGAGATGGGCTATAGGCCCATTTTTTGTGCCAGTAGAAAAAGTGCGCGTTTGATCAGGTGTTATTTGTTCAAGCGTAATTGGCGGTTGAAAAGCCACGCGTGAACTAGACAGGTTATACGGTTGAATAACAAAGAATTGCAGATTGATGAGTTGATCACACCAACAGTGGAATCTTTAGGTTGCACTGTTTGGGGTGTGGAATACATCAGTCAGGGTAAGCACAGTGTGCTTCGCGTCTATATTGACGGCGACGATGGCATAAATGTTGACCTGTGCGCAAACGTAAGTCGGCATGTTAGCGATCTTCTCGATGTGGAAGAAATGATGCCTATGGCTTATACCCTAGAAGTTTCTTCACCGGGAATGGATCGATTGCTGTTCAAGGAATCGCAGTACTTAGAGAGTATTGGCGAACAGTTAGAAGTCCGGCTTAATTTCCCTTATGAAGGGCGGAAAAGAATTGTTGGCCTATTGGCTGGAATAGAAGACCGCAGCGTTGTGCTGCAGGAAGCAGATGACGAATATTTGCTGCCGTTAGAAAACATTCAGAAGGCGCGTATTGTGCCGAATTTTGGTTGAGGTAAGGACGAAGCATGAGTAAAGAAATACTCTTGGTGGTTGAATCCGTCTCTCATGAGAAAGGGGTTCCCAAAGAAGTTTTGTTCGAAGCTATTGAGTCAGCATTGGCTATGGCGACGAAAAAACGTTACGGCGAATTTGCCGAATTTCGCGTGGTTATTGACCGCGAAAATGGCGAATACGAAACCTTCCGTACATGGGAAGTGGTAGATTTTGAGGTGATCGTCAGTGATCCCGATCAAGAAGCTAACCCAGATGCTCAGATTGATATCGAGCAAGCTCAAGTAAAAGACCCAGATATTGCTCTTGGTGATGTAATAGAGGAGCAGGTTGAATCAGTTGGCTTTGGGCGTATTGCTGCGCAGACAGCAAAGCAAGTGATTGTTCAAAAAGTTCGTGAAGCAGAACGTGCGCAAATTATTGAAGCTTACGAAGCTCGTCTAAATGAACTTGTGAGCGGAACCGTTAAGAAAATGGGCCGTGACAATGTGATCATCGACCTTGGCGGTAATGCCGAAGGGATTTTGACTCGTGAACATCTTATTCCCCGCGAAGTATTCAGAGTGGGTGATCGTATACGCGCGATGTTGGTTGAAATTCGCCCCGAAAATCGTGGCCCGCAATTAATCTTGTCGCGCACAGCGCCTTCTATGCTTATTGAGTTATTCAAAGTGGAAGTCCCTGAGATTGCTGAAGACGTGATTCAAATTCGCGGTGCAGCGAGAGATCCCGGCTCACGAGCCAAGATTGCCGTGCGTACCAATGATGGCCGCATAGATCCAGTTGGCGCCTGCGTCGGTATGCGAGGCTCTCGTGTCCAAGCTGTTTCTGGCGAACTGGCCGGTGAGCGTATTGATATTGTTCTTTGGGACGATAATCCAGCCCAACTTACAATCAATGCTATGGCTCCTGCTGAAGTGGCTTCCATCGTCCTAGATGAAGAAACTCACAGCATGGATATTGCCGTAACAGAAGAAAATCTAGCCCAGGCCATTGGCCGTGGTGGACAAAATGTTCGCCTTGCGAGTGACTTATGTGGTTGGTCATTAAATATAATGACTGAAGGCGAGGCATCGCAAAAGCAAGAGGAAGAAACTACTAAGTTCGTTACTGAATTTATGGATGCTTTGTCTGTAGACGAAGATGTCGCCGGCGTTTTGGTAGAAGAGGGTTTTACCACTCTAGAAGAAATTGCCTACGTGCCTATCGAAGAGATTGTGGCCATTGACGGATTCGATGAAGAAATCGTCGGTGAATTGCGTAATAGAGCGAAAGACGCGCTGTTGACGAAAGCAATAGCCAGTGAAGAAGCGCTGGGCGATGGCGTACCAGCTGAGGACTTGCTGACTATGGAAGGCATGACTCGAGAGTTGGCGTTTAAGCTTGCTGGAAACGAGGTGATCTGCATGGAAGACCTCGCTGAGCTAGCGGTACCAGAGCTATTAGATATTGCGCCAGACCTTGGCGAAGAAGAAGCAGCTAAGCTGATTTTGAAAGCTCGAGAGCCATGGTTTGCAGAAGAAAATGAGGCAGCTACCCACAGCGCTGCGGCAGATACGACAATGGAATAAGGAAGCGCAGCTCTGACTTTTTGGCAGAGCGGCAGGAGTAATTGATGGCTGAAGTAACAGTAAAACAACTAGCAGATACGGTTGGTGCTCCGGTAGAGCGTTTGCTTAAGCAAATGCAAGAAGCCGGCTTGTCGCATCAGGCTGAAGGCGACGTTGTTAGTGAAGAGCAGAAGCAAGTTTTGTTAGGTTTCTTAAAGAGAGGCCACGGTGAGACTGAAAAGCCTGCTGAAAAAATTACTCTGAAGAGAAAAAGCACAGGTACATTGAAGTCTGGTCAAGGCCGTGCAGGTAGAGATGTAACTGTTGAGGTTCGCCGCAAGCGCACCTACGTCAAGCGCAGTGAGCTGGCTCAGGAAGACCCGGAGCAAGCAGGTGGCGCAGAAGTCCCAGCGAACGTTTCTCAAAGCGAAGTAGAAGCGCGGCGGATTCATGAAGAGGAATCTTCACGGAAAGAAGCTGAAGAATTAGCGCGTAAAGCAGAACAAGACCGCAAAGACGAAACAGAGCGTCGCCAGGCAGAAGAAAAAGCCCAGCGCGAAGAAGAAACTCGCAAAGAACAAGAGCTGTCTCTTATACACATCTCCGAGCCCACGAGACGGACTCCTATCTCG
>CAJXUL010000045.1 GCA_913060615.1 uncultured Gammaproteobacteria bacterium
AGATGTGTATAAGAGACAGATCCATTAACACCGCAATTTGCGTTTTCATGGGTTGAGCGAAGAGAAAGCCTAGCTGTAACTCTAAGCTTTCTAATTGCAGTATGTCTTCGGGCGCTTTGTTTTTGGAAAAGTGCTCCTCCACTCCTAGGTTTGGGTCATAACCAAGCGCAATGAAACCCATTAGTGATAGTTGGGTGTAGATCATTGCAGGCTTATAGGCTTGCAGTTCTTGCAGTGGCACACCGTATAACGCAGTGGTTTGTGCCAATCGGCTATAGTCCTGAGCATTGAAGCTTTCGCGCAGGTAACGTTGTTTGGTTAGCCTAGCCGCCGCTTGGGTTTTTGCATATATTTCCCGAGGGCTAAGGTTATCAGTGTTTACTTCCAAAACCAGTTTATTACTTAGCTTGAATGCTTGTTCGTATGGAGCAGGCAAAGGGTAGAGGCCTTGTTTGAGCAAATGTAGCGAGCCGGCGATGTAGACCGTACTGGTGTTTGACGTGAAGCGCCAAAGGAACAGTGGGTAATGCTTGGTTTTTGCTTTTAGTTCAGCTGCTGGAGTAATGAGTACATCATCCATGCGCACCAGTTCGCAATAGCCTAGCAGGTCGGTCTCAGCCGTTGCTGTATTGCATTTGCCTTGCGCAGTTCGTGCCGCTGCCATCCTATTTCTTTGCGGGCCGCTGGAGTACTCCACGCTAGGCTGAGCCGTATGAACCGATATTGATTCATGGGCTTCAGCCAATGTGTGGCTGCACACCAGCAAACTAACCAAGACTAGTGCCAACGAGTGTCCCGCAGTTTTGCTCAAGCGCTGATTAAACATATTTCATAAGCTCTAAGTTCTAGCGGGGTCTAGTTAGGTTAGCTTTCAGCGTCTTGTCCGAGATCTTCGGGAGTTTCTCCAATTGCTGTGACGGCTGCCATAATTAAATTGGCTATGGTCTGCAGTTGCTCTATATCAGCGCCGCGAATCACTAAGTTTGTGCCATAGCGTTCGTCGCGGAAAAATGGATAGCTGCCCACGTCTGCATCTGGGTGTTGGTCTTGGATTTTGGCTAGGGCATCAGCAATTGAACTCTCGCCGGTATAGGCGCGAACGGTATGACTGTGAATGATTGGACCGCTTTTCAGCAGTCCATCCAGACTTGAAAGCATGCCTTGCATGACTGAAGGAATGCCCGCCATAACATGGACATTTTCCATAGCAAACCCTTGTGGCCCGCCAGACGGATTATCTATTAACGTTGCGCCCACTGGCACACGAGCCATCAGCAAGCGCGAGGCCATAATGTCATCTGGTGCAGGTCTTTTACGTATACGTACTGCAATATCTGGATGTTCTATGAGTTCTACGCCGAAGGCCTTAGCAATGCACACAGCCGTAATATCATCGTGGGTCGGTCCAATGCCGCCGGTAGTAAATACATAGTCATACTCATGCCTTACCTCATTAACGGTATCAATGATGGTTTTTTCCACATCGGGAATAACCCTGCAATGCCTAATTTGAATACCCCATTTGCCTAATGTTTTGGCAATGTGGTTGAGGTTTATATCTTGAGTCCGGCCTGAAAGAATTTCATTGCCGATAATCAGAACACAGGCTGTGACCGCATCTTTCATATTAGTATCGCTTTTTGTTATCTAATTTTGTTGGTAGTTTAACAGATGCCCAAGTGTCTCACGTTAGGCAATTGTTGCCAGTGGCGTAAAAACTCATCCGTTGATTGGAAGTTTGCGCGCAGACATATGTGTAAAAAACTGCAGGGTCACTTATCGTCAAAAGCCAACTGGCACTATTTATTTGAAAAAGTCGGCTTACGCTTTGCAGCAAAGGCTTTGCGGCCCTCGATATAGTCTTCGCTGTTGAAACAAGCGTCTACCATGGCTCGCACTTGGTTAACTTCCTCTGCTCGACTGTCTCGCTCCCAAGCATTTACCGCCGCCTTGGCAGCTTTCACCGTAAGCGGGGCATTCGCGGCTATATTGAGCGCGTATTCCAAGCAGACCTTTTCTATCTCTTCGTGGTCGTGAATAAAGTTAACAATGCCCATTTCTTTGGCTTCAACGGCCGGCATAAAACGCGCCGAGAACATAATGTCTCTTGCGTTGCTGGGTCCAACTAACCGCGCCAGTTTAGCTAGCCCTTCAAATTCGTAGCCTAAGCCTAACTTTGCCGCAGGAATACCGAAGCGGGAATCTGGCGTAGCAAACCTAATGTCCGCAGATAATGCAGTAGCCAATCCACCGCCAATACAGTAGCCCTCGATGAGTGCGATGAGCGGCTTTTCGATTTTACCCAGCCAGTGAGTTGCCCGGCCGGCAATTTTTCCATAGCTTTCGCGCTGCTCGGAGTTAGCTCGTTTGCTGTCGAATTCGGAAATGTCTGCCCCAGATACAAAGGCCTTACCGCCCGCGCCGCGCATAATGATCACTCGAACTTCGTCGTTGCTGGCGAAATGCTCAAGAATGTCGCCAATGCCCTGCCACATTTCTAAAGATAAGGCGTTATGCCGCGCCGGGTTGTTAAAGGTCATCCAGCCAATTCCGTCGGCAATGTGGGCCTGCATGCGCTGTGTTGAAAGCTTTAGTGACATATCTATCTCTTATAATTTTCTTCTATACTATTCTCGTGGATGACGCGTTTATGCAGTCCTCGAGAACACTCTGTGAATTAACACACAGATGATTTTGTTTTCCACCTGTGGCCTGACTGTAAAAAGTACGTCAGGAGTGCTTTCAATAACAATCAAAAGTTGAGAATTATGGATTTTGCTTTAACAGACGAACAAGAGTTGATTCGCGATGCAGTGGCAAGGGTGTGTAAAGATTTTCCTGACGAATACTGGGCGGAAAAAGACACTAAGCACGAGTTCCCCTGGGATTTTTATAATGCCATGTCTGAAGCAGGTTGGATTGGTGTTGCCATTCCAGAAGCCTATGGGGGTAGTGGGCGTGGCATTACTGAAGCCAGCATTGTTTTGGAAACGGTTGCCGCCAGCGGCGCCGCAATGAATGGCGCAACGCCATTGCACCTTTCCATGTTTGGTATGGAGCCAGTGGTTAAATACGGCTCTGAGGAAATGAAACAAACCTATTTGCCTCGAGTTGCCAGTGGTGAAATGCACGTGGCCTTCGGTGTTACTGAACCCGATGCCGGTACTGATACTACGTCTATTACCACTTTCGCTCGCCGTGAGGGAGACAACTATATTGTTAGGGGGCGTAAGGTCTGGACCACAAAAGCGTTACAGTCTGAGCGAGTACTGTTGCTGGTGCGCACCACGCCTAGAGATGAAGTTGAACGTCGCACCGACGGCATGACCTTGCTGCTGGCAGAGCTACAGCGTGACGAGGTAACCATATCGCCGATTGATAAGGTTGGTCGTAATGCGGTGGCGACTTGCGAAGTGGTCTACGACGATTTGCCGGTAAAAGTCACTGACCGAGTGGGTGAGGAAGGCAAAGGCTTTAGCTATTTGATTTCAGGGCTAAATGCCGAACGGATTTTGATTGCAGCCGAAGCGCTGGGTATTGGTAAAGCTGCACTAAGAAGGGCTGTTAACTACGCTAATGAGCGAGTGGTTTTTGGACGGCCTATTGGTAAGAACCAAGGCGTGGCTTTTCCGTTGGCTGAAGCCAAAATGCGTTTAGATGCGGCGGAATTGATGGTTCGTAAAGCCGCTTGGATGTTAGATAACGGGCAGCCTTGTGGTGCAGAAGCGAATATGGCCAAGTGGTTGGCGGCAGATGCTTGTTTTCAGGCAGCGGACCAAGCCATGCAAACCCATGGCGGTTTTGGTTATGCCAAGGAATATCATGTTGAGCGTTATTGGCGCGAGGCGCGTTTGATGCGCATAGCACCTATTTCCCAAGAAATGATCCAAAATTATGTGTCTGAACACGTATTAGGGTTGCCCAGATCCTATTAGAGAGATCCTATTAGAGAGATCCTATTAAGGAGATTTTATTAGGCAGATCCTATTGGTAGATACTTGTATGGCTGGTCAGTTCCAATACACCGCAGTGGGCAGATGGTCAGGGCAGATGGTCAGGGCAGATGGTCAGAGTAGATGTTGAGGGTGGATGCAGTGGGAGGCTAGAGCCACCCACAAGGTTTTCTACGGAGAGTTGCGTATCACGCCTTTATGCTAGGGCTAAAGAATGCTAGGGCAAAAAAATACAAGAGCTAAAGATTTGAACGTGCTAAGTCGCTTACTCAGAATGCAGGACATTACAGCTTTCTAGCACTGCCAGCGCCGCTGCATCGCTGCGCGCTTTGTTGATATTTTTCAGCACGCAACTGGCCGCTTCACGATTAACCGGGCTAGCTTGTCCGTATTGGAAACTCGAGCCAATGAAGAGTGGCGGCACTTCGGCGACGCCCCTCACAGCGTTAGAAATGATGCACTCGTCAACGTCAAAATCTCCTTCTGCGACAACCTTGGCGTTGGGTTGGCATTTAACCTTTCGTTGTTGCGAGAAGTCCTCTACCTCAACGTCTATCCAACCCGCAGCGCGGTTATCTGTATGAGTAATTTTTATGCCTGATCGGTTGTTTTTTGCTGAGTCGGCCGACACTTGGCCTGCGCTAAAAATTGTCAATAAGAGTAGTAAATGAGTAATTCTGCGCATATGAACCTCAAGTGGTGAAAAGTGAGTACTTAGTTTAACGCCTTAATTGGCCCAGTATGTAACGAAGTGTTTTCAGCCTAGCGACGGTGGGTAATTTTCGATGCGAAAATATTTGTCAGTGAGGGTCGACGGGCCTTTTAGCTAGCGGCAAATTTTTTTCTATTAACTGCCTAGAACCTCACTAACTCGCCTGCGCAGGGTGGGAATAATGTCGGTCTCCACCCATGGATTCTTTGCCAGCCAAATAGTGTTGCGTGGGCTGGGGTGAGGGAGCGGCAAAAATCTGGGTAGATATTCTTTCCAGTCTGCGACGATTGCTTGCAAGGTGATGGAAGACTTGGGCTTAAGGTGCCAGTCGATGGCGTATCGCCCAATGGCAATGGTTAATTCTATGTTGGTTAGGTGGGACATCAACTCGGCTCGCCACGTTGCGGCGCATTCCACTCTGGGTGGTAAGTCACCGCCTTTGCCCCGGCCTGGATAGCAAAACCCCATGGGCACAATAGCGACCAACTCTTCGTTGTAAAAGGTCTCAGGGCTTACACCGAGCCAGTCTCGTAAGCGTTTGCCGCTTGGGTCGTTGAAGGGGATGCCGGTTGCATGCACAGCAGTCCCCGGCGCTTGGCCAACGATAAGGATTTTTGCCTTTGGGTTAGCCTGAAGTACTGGTCTGGGTCCAAGGGGCAAATGCTCAGCGCAGAGTGAACAAGCGTGGATGTCTTCGATCAGGTTAACAAATTTTGTTGGCACTGCTTTGCTCATAGTATTTTCTGCGGGATCGTTTTGTGCGCGCTCGTACGTGCGCGCTCGTAAGTGCGCGTTTATAGGCCCATTAGGTCGGCCCTATCTAAAGTGTTTTGCAACATACGAATACTTGCTGCATCGACCATAACCCCATCTACACTAATTGCCCCTAAACCGCCCTTTAACGCTTGTTCGTAGGCCTTCTTTTGCTTACGAGCGGTAGCAAGGGTTGCGCTGTCTGGAGAAAATGCATCTTGTGCAATTTCTACCTGACAAGGGTGGATGGCCCATTTTCCGGCCATTCCAAGCGTAAGTGCGTACTTACTTTCATTGGCTAATGTGGCCAAATCTTTAAAGTCAGCATAGGGCCCATCTATTGGATCTAGACCAAACGCTCGGCAAGCAATAGTCATTTTATATCTTGGGTAGTGCCAGATATCCGGTGGATAGTCGCCCGTGCTGCCCACGGATTCTAGGGGCATTTGTTGGCTGGCTGAGTAGTCGCCCATGCCAAAAGTCATGGCCTCTAGCCGGTCTGAGCTTGCCGCAATTTCTTCAACGTTCATCAGACCTTCAACGTCTTCTATTAAGCACTCAATGCCAATGCGTTTGCTCAGACCCAGCTTTAGCTCTAGCTGATCAAGCAACCGGTGGAGAAATTGCACGTCGGCTGCGCACTTGGTTTTGGTTAACATTATTGTGTCTAGGCGATTGCCCGCGCCGCTAACCACATCAATAACATCGTCGTGACACCATTGAGTTTGTACGTCGTTGATCCGTACGCTGAGCACTTTAGCCTGCCAGTCTAGCGTGTTAAGTGCGTTTACAACTTGGCCTCGGGCGGCGGCTTTGACATTGGGGGCAACGGCATCTTCCAAATCCAGCAGAATTTGATCTACTTCTGTTGAGGAGGCTTTTGCCATCATCTTTTCTGAGCTACCCGGCACGCAGAGAACGCAGCGACGAGGTCGTTTGGGTTGAAGATGCATAATGATCCTTTATCTTCTCTTGTTCGGGTTGCCGGTTATACGCGTTTCCAAAGATAGTACGTTTAGAATGTCAAACCAGCGATTGTATGAATGAGGTTACAGCAGCATTAAACCCCTCTGACGCCTCCATATTTACCCCATGTCCTGCGTCAAAACTCACGCACTCAAGGTTGGCCATGTTCTCCAGCGCCCACAGTTTATTAGTCTTGAATCTGCGTTCTTTATCCCCCGCGCACAGCAACACAGGGCGGGGGTTGCTGGGTGCGATGTCTCTAATGCAAGTATTTGGATTAGTGGCAAGTAAAGTATTTGCCACACCTGTGGGTGAAAAGTTATCTGCGTCTTTCATTAGTGCGGCGTATATGTGGGCTGGTAGCGTTCGCGCACGGCGAGGGTGGACGGCAATTTTTTCTATTGCTGCAATGCCGCCTTGCCGAATATTTTCGCTGCCTTTTAGTGCATTGGCCTGCCACTCGAATACTTGTGCCTCGTCTGCCAACGCAGAGTTAGAGTTGGTGAATATATGGCCCATGACATGTTCGGCATAGTCATAGGCATAGCGAATAGTCAGCCCTGCGCCTAACGAATATCCGCACACAAACCATGCTTGCGCGCCCAAAGCTTTGCGTATCGCATCAAATTGCTGGCCGTAGGCAGCGGGGCTGTAGTAGAGCAAATCCTCTGGGGCAGGCGAGTTGCCGTGGCCCCATAGATCAACTGTTACCGGCTGGCATACTTGCCCCAGCGCTTGCAGGTTATCTAACCATTGGGCGCTAGATGATATGAAACCGTGTAGGAGCATTAGGTAAGGACCATTGCCAGGGTGAACAGTGTAGGCAAGTTGGTATGCCGTTTGGCTTTCGTGTGTGGATTGGGTCATCGAATACAGGGCTATGTAGCTGAAAACCTC
The DNA here is from genome assembly GCA_913060615.1 of uncultured Gammaproteobacteria bacterium. Classification (GTDB taxonomy): domain Bacteria; phylum Pseudomonadota; class Gammaproteobacteria; order Pseudomonadales; family Azotimanducaceae; genus UBA4421. The sequence continues at coordinate 7,282 of CAJXUL010000045.1, forward strand.
ATGCTACCATGCAAAAAAAGCAATGATATTAGACGCTGGGGATAAAGGCGTTAGGGAGAATAGAGGAAAACATATGGCTTACGATTTATTAGTTAAAAATGGCACGGTAATTGACGGGTCAGGTAATCCTGGTTATCGCGCAGATGTAGGAGTGGCGGACGGCAAAATTGTTGCCATTGGACGGCTTAGCGGTAAGTCTAAGCAGACTGTCGATGCCGAAGGTCATGTCGTCTCTCCCGGATTTGTTGATGGCCACACTCACATGGATGCCCAGGTTTTTTGGGACCCTATTGGTTCCTGTTCCTCCTACCATGGTGTAACCAGTGTGGTGATGGGCAACTGTGGATTTACTCTGGCACCTTGCAAACAAGAAGATGCTGACCTGGTATTTAAGAATCTGGAGCGGGCCGAGGACCTTTCTCGTGACGCCATGCTGGAAGGCATTGACTGGAGTTGGGAAACTTTTCCGCAATTTTTAGATGCCATAGATGATTTACCCAAAGGCATTAACTACGCCGGTTATATTGGCCATTCAGCACTACGTACTTATGTGATGGGCGAGCGCGCCTTTGTCGATCAAGCCAGCGAAGACGAAGTGCGCAAAATGCAGAACATCGTTAAAGAAGCCATGGGCGCTGGGGCGATAGGTTTTTCTACTTCTCGAACGTTCAACCATTTAACTGCCGACGATCTGCCGGTGGCCAGTCGTATTGCTCATTGGGACGAAGTTCGCGCCATTGTTAATGCTGTAGGTGAAACCGGTAAAGGTCTATTTGAGATTGCTGGAGAAGCTCCGGGGCGAGATCCAGAGCGGATTAGAGAATATCACCAGCGCCTTTTGAATTTGGCGGTGGAATCTGGTGTGCCGCAAACTTGGGGTATGTTCAGTGTTCGCGCCGCGCCTGATCTTTGGCGACCCTACTTTGACTTATTAGATGAAACTGCTAGGGCGGGTGGGCGTATGTACGCTCAGGTACACAGTCGCGCACTCTCTAGTTTGTTGTCTTTTCAATCCAATACCCCCTTTGATAACTGGGAGTATTGGTCAGAATTTCGCCAACTACCACTGGCGGAACAGGCCGTGAAGCTACGCGACCCAGTGATTAAAGCCAAGTTGATAGAGGTCGCCAGTCGTGAATATACCGGACCGCGGGTTGTCGGTGCAGAGGCGCGTCCGCCGGAGTGGGACTTTATTTACCCCATGGATGACATGGTCTACGACAAGCCCTCCATGGCTCAACTTGCCAAGGAGCAAGGTAAGCACCCAGTTGAGTTAATGATCGATATGTCTTTAGAGCGGGATTTTCACATGTTCTTTAGGCAACCCATTGCCAACGAAAATCAGGACCATGTACTAGAGATGATGAAGCATCCCCGCTCGGTGGTGACCTTTTCTGATTCAGGCGCCCACGTATCGCAAATTATGGACTCGTCCCTGCAAACGCACTTGCTCAGTTATTGGGTGAGAGAGAAGCAGGCGTTGACCTTGGAAGAAGCTATTAAACAAATCACCTACAACACTGCCACCATGTGGGGTTTACATGACCGCGGCTTGTTGCGTGAAGGTATGGCGGCGGACTTGGTTGTTTTTGATCCAGACACCGTAGGCGCAAGGATGCCTGACGTGGTTCACGATCTACCGTCCGGTGCTAGACGCTTGAAGCAAACGGCTGACGGCATTATGCACACGGTGGTGAATGGTGAAATTATGCTGACGAATAACGAGCATACCGGGGCCGTGCCTGGCCGCCTACTCAGAAGTTAAATTCGATTCCGGTGGCGCAGGTCATATTGGACGGGTGGCCACTTTGTTTTGCTAGGCGTAATCCACTTTTCGGCTGATTTCAGCGGATGACGCTTGATAAGCATGTGGTGCTAAGGCACCATGCGCGCAGGCACCCGTAGTTCAACTGGATAGAATACCAGGCTTCGAACCTGGGGGTTGTAGGTTCGAGTCCTACCGGGTGCACCATTTCAATTTTTAGTAATTTAGGTCAGACAGAATTTACCCACCTACCTACCTGCACTAAACTACAGTGCTCGGTTGAGTGAGTGCTTTGCCTATTTTGCCCGCCAATACATAAGCCATCAAACCAGCCAAGAGCATACTTGAAGCGTAGGCCAATGGTGTATTCACCATGTTATGTGCTTGCTCGGCCTGAGCCAGAAAGTCCATGTCCCACAGTTTGACTAGGTAGTTGGTGAGATAGCCAAAGGCAAAGCCCACCCCCACAACGCTGGAAAGGTAGGCCGCTAGGGCGCGGTTACCCAATTCTTTTTTAACCAACGCCACTGTGGCGATATTGGTTGCAGGGCCAACCAGCATGAACACCAGGGCCGCACCGGGGGAGACGCCAGAAAACAGCAATCCCGCAGCGATAGGTGTAGACGCGGTTGCGCAGACGTACATGGGAACGCCAACAATGGCCATGACGACAAAGGCCAAGAAGCCATCGCCCCACTGGACTAAGAACTCGTTGGGGACATAGGTTTTAATGAGTGCCGCAAAAGCCAAGCCGATCAGCAACCACAACGCGATGTCGCGAATAAGATCAACAAAAGTGAAGCGCAGGCCCGCCTTGAGTTTGTTTGTAAGGCTTTCCTCTGCAGGCGCTGGATTGCTTGCGCAACAGGAGTCTTCCTCTTCAACGCTTGAATAGCTGGTTTGGGTTGCGCTTACGGGGGCTTCGTCTTTACCGACTAATATACCGGCAACTATGGCGCTGGTAATTGCAGCGATAGGGCGAACAATGGCCATAAAGGGTCCCAGCATGGCGTAGGAAATAGAGATGGAGTCAACGCCGGTCTCTGGGGTGGAGATGAGAAATGAGGTCGTTGCGGCTTTAGAAGCCCCGCTGCGCCGTAAGCCTACTGCTGCTGGGATAACGCCGCAGGAACACAGCGGTAGTGGCGCACCAAATAATGCGGCTTTCACTGTAGACATCAGGCCCGGTTCGCCTAGGTGCTTAGCCATTAACTGGCTGGGTACAAAGACTTTCATTAGGCCGGCGACAAATAGGCCGAGCATTAACCAAGGTGCAGATTCTACAAATAGATCAATAAAGTTTTCGATCAGTAACATGCGTAATGTCCTAGTTTGTTTGTTCGCTTAAGGCTTCGAGAATTGTGCAATGGGTGGCAGGTTCATCCCCGCCACAACAAGCGCTGCTCAGGGTTTGCAGAGATTTTTTGATGCGCTTAATTTCGGCCAGTCGTTGGTTGACTATGCTAATTTTGGCGTCAACAAACTGCTTAATGTCATAACAAGACTTTTCATCTTTAGTGACTTCTAGCTCTAATAATTGGTGAATTTCATTGAGCGTAAAACCGACTTCTTTGGCACCAATAATAAAGCTGATGCGGTGCACATCTGTCTCGGAGTAGAGGCGATATCCAGCGCCACTGCGTTCCCCCGGCGTAATCAAGCCGTGCTTTTCATAAAAACGCAGGGTGTCTCTGGAGACGCTGGCGAGTGCAGCAAGCTCGCCGATTTTTAACATTGTTTTAGATTCCATAGGTCAACTATAAACCCTAGAGCATGGTCTAAGGTCAAACGATTAAAAAAGTTCTAAAACAGCCGCTAAAGAGCGACAAAAACGGCGCTGGTTTGTGCCTTTGTCAGAAGAAACCGGTTGAAGCGACGAAGTATCTTATGTGGTTTTAGAAAAGTGGTTTTAGAGTGTTGTCTTAGAGTCTATGAAGATAAAACTATTGTTGGGAATCAATGCGGAAACTTTTTGTTAGTTGCCTGTGTTTGCAACAAACGCAAGGGTGGGTGATCAAATAACGCGTCACGTTAGATGGTTAGAATGGGCACCAAAAAGAAACGAATGGTCGATAAATGACTGTCGACAAAAGCGGTTTGACAAATATGACTATATAAACCACTGTTACTGAAGAGATTTAGTGAGGGCTGAATCTTTGAGATGTTTGCGGAAATGCCTAATTGTAAACTTTAAGGGTGCAACCAAGTGATTGGTGTATAGGGGTTTGGAGGGGGTTAGATTAGCATCACTTGTATTAGTGGCTGTGGGTCTAAGTTGTTCCTCTTCTTATTCAAGTTGTCTTTTGGCTTTTTGTGGGCCTCGGAATACTAATAATAATAAGGGAGAGATCCATTGAAAAAAATTATTCCCCTGTTGGGCAGTGCTGCGGTACTTCTTGGCAGCTGGCAGTTTGCCATTGCGGAAGATACTGACTCCGCGATAGAAGAGGTGATTGTAACTGGCTCCTATCTAAAACGATCTTCTGAAGATTCTCCATCGCCACTCTCAGTGGTGACATCAGCTGATATTGAGGACTTAGGTGCTCAAGGTATGGCTGAGATCATTAACACAATGCCTTGGCAGTCGGGCAGTGAAACTCGCTCTGCAACGTTTAACGGCGGTTCTGGCTTAGGTCAAATGACCGTAAACCTTCGCAACCTCGGTATGTCCTCCACGTTGGTGTTAGTCAACGGCAAACGTAATGTTGCAACGTACTACGATGGTAACTCGAATGCGGCTGTGAATATTCAGGGTCTTGTACCTACTATCGCGTTAGAGCGTATGGAAGTAGTCAAAGATGGCGCTTCGGCTCTGTACGGCTCTGATGCGATTGCCGGCGTAGTTAACTTCATCACGAAGAAAAATTTCGAAGGCTTCGATGTTCAGTACGAATATACAACCATAGAGCAAGTCGGTGAGGGTGATACTAACAATGTTCAAATGTTGTTTGGTGCTCAGGGCGATAGAGGCGGTGTTGTCTTTTCTGCAGGTTCTATGTCACGCGGCATGGTCACTGTAGGAGACCTATATTCTCGCCATGGTGGTTCGACGGTTTCAAGTACAGGACAACCTGGTCGTATGTACTCCACCGAAGCGCCTGTTTGGGCAGCTAACGGTTTGAATCCTGGGCAACTGGTTGAAGATGGTGCGTTTCCACGTAATCCCGAAGGTACAAGCTTTGGTAATGCTGACCCAAGTTGTGAAGCTGCTGATGGTCTAGATGCAGTTGGCGGATCAGGCCTTTATGCTAACGGCGTTCTGTGTGCATATGACTTCGGGCCTTTCTTTCCCCTACAAGGAGATGAGTCTAGCCGTCAAATGTTCATGACGGGACATTACGATGTAACAGACAAAGTAGAACTGTATTTTGAAGCGGGTTCCAACGGATCTGAATTCTTTCGCTACAATTCGTTAAATCCCAACGCGGTTTCCTTAACGATTCCAACGCACCACCTAGGTTTGATTGAAGACGCATCGAATAGAGGTATTGTTCCTCAGCCGTTGAGAAACGGAACGAGAATGGCTGGCCGCACCGTCTTTGATGCAGGCACCAGCGAGCGCCCTTTAAACACCTATTCGCAAATTGATCGCTCTATGGATCGCTTGCAGCTTGGTGCTGATGTTGCATTAGATTTTGGTGGTGAAGAATGGAATCTTGATGTTTCTTACTCACGCTCTGTTTTCAATTCCCAGCGAACTGAACGAATGGACACTCAATCTGTAGAAATGGAGTTGGCGATCAATGGCATGGGCGGCCCCAACTGTGATCCGTTTAACGGCACTGCAGGTAGCGGTAACGCAGCTTACGCATCATCTGGTGGCGATTTTGGCGCTGGCAACTGTTACTACTTCAACCCATTTGGTAACTCATTTGTGAATCCGGACGGCTCTCGTCAGACAGACCAGACGTTAGTTAACCCGGCGGAACTTTATGAGTACCTGCTTGGCCGCGTAACTGCTGACACGCACTTCGAACAAGATGTTTTTGATGCAGTGTTAGCCGGAACGGTTGCCAACCTAGATTCTGGTCCTGTTGGATTGGCTTTGGGTGTTCAAAGACGTGTTGATTATGGCCGTACGCTTTACGACGCGACGATGAACTCAGGTAACCTAGACTTCGTCTACGGTGCTACTGACTGGACCGGTGAGTTAACCAATACCGCAGTATTTGCAGAAGTTGGTTTGCCTATTGGCGAATCTATTGATGTTAACGCAGCAATCCGCTACGAAGACTTTGATGAGCTGGGTGTGGATACAACAGATCCTAAGATCACCGTTCTGTGGCGTGCCACCGATACGATAACTGCCAGAGCATCAGCAGGTTCCTCATATCGTGTAGGTTCCATTCAGCAGTTGTTTGGCACAGTGACTACCGTACATAATATGACAGACTATAATGGTTCATCGGCGTACAAACCTTCCTTAACTGTTGGTAATGACCAGCTGAAGCCGGAATCTGCTGAAATGTGGAATGTTGGTTTCTCGTGGGTTCCAGAAGGAACACTTGAAGGTTTGCAGATTGATGCTGACTACTACAGCTATGAGTACGAAGATATTCTTTCACGAGAAAGCTACTTGTCTATTGTTGCTGCTGATAATGCCGCTCTAAACACTGCTATTGATGGTGGTCAGACTGTAGTTGAAGCAATCGCTGCAGGCGTTGGTAACCGTTCACAAGTGCTGCGAACAGGCGCTGGCGCTATCCTTCGGGTACTACCAGACTTCGTTAACCAGAACTCTGCGGAGATCAGTGGTTTAGACATTCAGGCAAGTTATTCTTTTGATAACTCAATGGGTGCTTGGAAAGCTGGCTTAGCGGCTGCATGGGCGCAAGAGTACAAGGTTGCGGGTCAAAAAGACGCGGTTGGTCAATATAATGTTAAAAACCCTGTGACACCTCGTCGTGCGCTTCCTGAGTGGAAGATTAACGGTACGTTGAATTGGAGCAATAACAACCATCGCGCATATGCGGTTGTTCGTTATATAGACGGTTACGAGGCGACACTTAGTGATGAGCCAGCTTCAGGCTTCTGGAAAAACACCATCAAGATTTTCCTTGATGATGCAACTTCAGCTAAATACTACAACTCAAATATTGATAGTTGGGTAACGGTAGATGCTCAGTACACCTACACGCTACCTGAAGTGTCATTCTTGAGTTCTAGTTCAGTTACTGTTGGTGCGAAGAACTTGTTGGACGAAGAGGCCCCTTGGGTGCCTAACAACACAAGTTACGATCCTGTAACTCACGACTTTAGAGGCCGTGTCTGGTACTTCAGAGTGGGCGCTAGTATGTAAATTTGGCTAGGCCAAATATAAAGGAAGGCCTCGATTTTCGGGGCCTTTTTTTATCTGCGTAAAAATTTTAGTCAGCGCGTGATGTGCGAATTTTTTATGCCGTCAGGCACATAGAATTGTTTTACACTTTTGTCGAGATAACCTAACCGAGAGAATATTTATGAGATCAATAACCACAACTGTACTGGTTCTGTTGGGCTTTTTTATTACCGTCAAGACTAGTTATGCCCACGATACGGGCAATTGTGCACAAGTTGATTCAGCGCTAGAGCGACTGGACTGTTACGACCGTCAGGCCAAGCTTCCAAATAGTCAGAGCCCTGGAGCTCAAGAGTTAGCTGCGCAAACCAGCCCAGCGCCCATTTCAAAGTCCAATGCAGTCCGCGATCAGACAGAAGGGGCAGCGCCGGCGAGCAAAAAATCTTCGTTTCTCTCTAAACCGATTGAAAGTCCAATTGAATACTCGGCAACTATTGCAAAGGTTGTTAAGGGTAAGGGCAGTACCAAAGCGCTGGTTGAGCTAAGCAATGGTCAAATATGGCAGATCCAAAAAAGCCGTTTGGTGACCTTTAAAGTTGGCAACGATGTGGTCGTAAAACAGGGGCTAATTGGCGGCTATATGCTGCGCGTGGCCGTTGGTGGCAGTTATCGGGTTAAGCAAATAAAGTAGTATTCTGCTAGCGATGTTTTTAAGCGGTAGGCTATTTAGGGCGCAAGTTTTTTAGCACGCAAGCTATGCGTCTTAAAGTGTATTTGTAGGAGTGTTTGTTATGTCCATTGCCACGCCTTTAGCAGGTATTACAGTGTTGGATTTTGGCCAGGTTTATAACGGGCCGTATTGTGGGTTTTTGCTGGCGCAGGCTGGTGCTCGAGTGATCAAGGTTGAATCCCCTAACGGTGAAACTCTGCGCGGTCGCAGCAAGGAAGGACCTTATAGTTTCCCTTTTACCCTGCTAAATAATGGTAAAGAAAGCATTACGCTTAATATCAAAAGCCTTCAAGGTCAACGCCTACTTAAAGAACTTGTTCAGCATGTTGACGTGCTGGTGGAAAATTTTTCACCGGGCACGTTAGCTGGATATGGTTTAGGCAGTGATACACTGCGCAAGATTAACCCTCGTCTAATATATGCAGCCAGTACCGGCTATGGCGGCACGGGGCCGAATAGAGATTATCTTGGTATGGATATTACCTTGCAGGCGATGACCGGCATTATGAGTGTCACTGGCGAAGACGGTGGGCCACCTATGAAGGCGGGTGCTGCATTCTGTGACTTTTTAGGCGGTGTGCATTTGTACTCAGGCATTGTCTCGGCGCTTTATCAGCGCGAGCAAAGTGGCGAAGGCGCGGTGTTGGACATATCCATGCAAGACTGCGTATTTCCCACACTAAACACCCAGTTGGGTAACTTTTTTCAGTCAGGCAAACAAGCCCCACGTACTGGCAACCGCCATTCAGGTCTAGCTGTGTCGCCTTATAATATTTATGCAACCAATGACGGTTACGTTGCGATGATTTGTTTGCGCGAAAGTCATTGGCGCAAGCTTTGCGACGCAATGGGTCGGCCTGAATTAGCTCAGGATGAGCGCTTTAGCAGTAGAAGAGCGCGTGCCAAGAATATGGAAGCGCTTGATGAGCTGGTGGAATCTTGGACCCTTACCCTGAGTAAGACGGAGATTTTTGCCATAGCGCTGGATCACGGCATGATATGTGCTCCGGTACAAGACCTCGCGGATGTGGTCAACGATGTGCACCTGCATGAGCGAGGCACCTTGAGTTGGTCTGATGAGGGCGCAGAGCAGGCGGCGCTGTCATTTCATACGCCGTTAAGATTCCAGGGCCAAACACCCCCTGAGCTTACGGGCGTGCCGCATTTGGGTCAAAATACTGCTGCGGTGCTGGGGCAGTTTTTGCAGCTGACACCCGAACAAGTTGAGCAACTGCGCCAAGACCAAGCGCTCTGATTGGTCATGGTTAGCTGCAACGGGTTAACGGCGGCTGGCCCCCTACCTTATGTCTGCCTTGCCGCAATCTAGTAAGGGTCTTTTAGCTTGCCCTGAGTTGCTTTCGACGCAGTTTTGCTGGTCAAACTATATATGGAAATGTCTAAGACATCTTAGACGCAGCTTGGCCGTTAATTGTTGGCTTCTTTGTGCATGTGGTACGCTTCCAGACTACCTTTTGCAAAGTAACCCGCCTTATGACTACTCAATTTAATTCCATAGAAGACGCTTTAGCTGCCATTCGCCAAGGAGAAATGGTGGTGGTTGTGGACGACGACGATCGTGAAAACGAAGGCGATTTGATTATGGCGGCAAGTAAAGCTACAGCCAGCGCGGTAGCGTTTATGATTCGCCACACTAGCGGCATTCTGTGTACACCCATTCTGCAAGAACAAGCGACTCGCTTACACCTTGACCCCATGGTCGGGCGTAATGATGCGCCTATGAGTACGGCCTTCACGGTTTCAATAGATTACAAGCAAGGGCTGACTACGGGTATTTCCGCCGAAGAACGCGCGTCAACTACTCAAGCCTTGGCTAACAGTAATGTGGGCCCCGATGACTTTGTTCGCCCCGGGCATATTTTTCCTTTGGTGGCGCGTCAGGGTGGTGTGTTGGTTCGCTCTGGACATACAGAAGCGGGTACGGACCTAGCGACGTTGGCGGGGCTGCCGCCAGTAGGTTTGCTGGCCGAACTCGTCAACGACGACGGCACAGTTCAACGCATGCCCCAGTTGCTGGAGTTTTCCGCCAAACATAACCTCAAAATAATCACAATTGCTGATCTCATCGCTTACAGACAGCAGCGTGAGCAATTGGTTGAGCGTAGTCATGAATTTTCAGTAAAGACCAATATCGGCGAAGCTCAGGCGTATGCTTACAGAACAAAGTTTGAAGATGCTGAACACTTAGCAATCTGTCTCTTATACACATCTGACGCTGCCGACGAATAGAGAGGTGTAGATC
>CAJXUL010000046.1 GCA_913060615.1 uncultured Gammaproteobacteria bacterium
ACGAGATAGGAGTCCGTCTCGTGGGCTCGGAGATGTGTATAAGAGACAGTCTGGGTACTGTGTGGCTGAGTGGTTACCCCAAATGCATAGGCCTTCTACGTCAGACACATGCTTACCTGCCTTTTGCGACAACTGCGCCATTGCACGGTTGTGGTCTAGGCGGGTCATTGCGGTGAAGTTACGTGGGTTTAAATCTGGTGCATTACGCTGAGCGATTAAGCTATTGGTGTTTGCAGGGTTGCCTACAACCAGCACTTTTACGTTTTTGGAAGCATTGTCATTCAACGCTTTGCCCTGAGCTGAGAAAATTGCAGCATTGGCTTCTAAAAGATCTTTGCGTTCCATGCCTGGTCCACGAGGTCTTGAACCAACTAGCAATGCGTAGTCTGCATCTTTAAACGCTACATTTGCGTCGTCTGTGTAAACGATGTCTTGTACGAGCGGAAATGCACAGTCGTCTAATTCCATCACCACACCTTTAACCGCTCCTAGAGCTGGTGTGATTTCTAATAGTTGTAAAATTACGGGTTGGTCGTTACCCAACATCGCGCCGGAAGCTACACGAAAAAGTAATGCATAGCCGATTTGGCCTGCGGCTCCGGTAATGGTAACGCGAACTGGATCTTTCATGGTTTCTCTCTTGAAGTGTTATCTATTTGAAATTTGTTACCTGCATTCTAATTTGTCTCAAATAAAAATACCGCAAAGAAATGTCGGTTATGGCCAGATTTCAGCACAGTTATGGCGTATTTGATGTCATTTGCCCCAAAGAAGACCACTGACGACCAAATTTGTGTTTTTCAGCTAAGTTTTAGCAATGGGTGGCCCTGCTTTGCGTCTATTTCTGGATCTGTTTTGTGCACTAGTGGACGGTCGAGTTTAGTTCGCGCTTCAAACACTAACTGAGGGCATACATTCTAAAACCAACCACAGATAAAACCCTCCTTTAGCTCAGTTCTAAGAGCGCCTTCGCCAGGATGTAGTCTGCGCCCTTAAATTTTCGGGAGTTGGCCGTGAACCAGAAACCAGCACGCCTTTGGCCATCAATTAGGATGCTCCATTAATCAGACATAATTGAGACCATGATGCTGTCTGCCACACGCATACAAACGTAAAGATAGTTGTCGCAAACATGCCTGGCAAAAAGGCGCAAAAACCTCCCTAAATGGTCGCAATTCATTGCGATAAAAGCCGCAAATGCCAGCAATATGGCGTCTCTAGACCAACCTATGTGCATTAAAAACCCCCTCTACAGCTAGGTTTGGCAGGCAAAAGCATGACCAAAGCGGATTTTTTCTGCGCTCTAAGCATATGGCATGATGACTAATATTTTTATCTCATAAAGACGCTTTTGGAAGAATTTACGGAGGCAATTTGCAGCACAAAAAGAGCCAAAAAGAGCCAAATTTGCGTCGTTTTCACTAGCCAATAAATCCCACTGAGACTTGCTTCAGAGCGCTATTTTTGAGATCTTTCGTAATTGGTTTGATAGGTACGCCGCAGTACCCAAAAACAAACCACACAAGGCTAATTTATCTGCCGACAATAAGGCCGAATGTAGCCGCTTTAAGGGACTTTGAAACAGCCCTTCGCGGAGCTACTCACTAGCACACTAATTCAAGAATACTTGTCCACTCGCTATTCGAGTAGACGGGGTTCCTTGCCCTCGACAAAAGCAAATTTGAGTCGGCAAACAAATGGTAAGGACCATCGTGCTTACGACGGCGCGAACTAAATGAGAAAAAATATGACGGTAACATTTGACGGCAACTTCCCCGCCAAACACGGGCTTTACGACCCAGCCAATGAAAAAGATGGCTGTGGTGTGGGCTTTGTATGTGACATTAAGGGCCGCCCCAGTCACCAAATAGTTATCGATGCTAGCCTCATGAACTGCTGCATGGAACACCGAGGCGGCGTGGGCTATGAGAAAAATTCTGGCGACGGCGCGGGCATTTTAACTGGCCTACCGCACAAGCTTCTTGAGCAAATTGCTACACAACAATTTGGCGCCAGCTTGCCTGAAAGCGGCCAATACGGCGTAGGTAACGTTTTTCTACCTACTGACCCCGAACAACGCGCCCACTGCATAGCAGTGATAGCAGAAGAAGTTGCGGCAAACGGCCAAAAGCTGATTGGCTGGAGAGACCTTCCAACAGATCCAGACGCCGCAGACCTTGGCAATGCCTCGCGCGCTGCCATGCCCTACTTTGCGCAACTCTTTATCGGATCGAACGACAGCGCCCAAAGCACAGAAGAATTTGAACGTAAGCTGTACCTGATTCGTAAGCACAGTACTCACCGCCTTCGTGGTGACGAGGCCCTGAGCCAAAACTACCTGTTTTATGTTTGCTCGCTGTCCACAAGCGTCATCATCTATAAAGGCATGCTCACGCCAGCCCAGCTGTTCCCGTTTTATCCAGATTTGCTCAATGCAGACTATGAAAGCCATTTAGCAATGGTGCACTCTCGCTTTAGCACCAATACGTTCCCATCTTGGGACCGCGCTCAGCCAAACAGATTTATGAGCCACAACGGCGAGATCAATACGCTGTTGGGCAACGTTAATGCAATGAACGCCCGTGAAGGCGTTGCAGCATCTGCACACTTTGGTGAAGACATTAATAAGCTGTTCCCCATTGTTGAAGCCAATTGCTCAGACTCTGGCAACTTCGACAACGTCCTAGAATTTTTGATCATGTCTGGCAGAACTCTGCCCGAAGCATTATTAATGATGATTCCTGAGGCATGGCAACAGCACACCAACATGTCTGCTGAAAAGCGCGCCTTTTATGAGTACAACTCATGCTTAATAGAACCTTGGGACGGCCCAGCGTCTATTGCCTTCACTGACGGCACCTGCATTGGCGCGGTATTAGACCGTAATGGTCTACGCCCTTCGCGTTATTACATTACCGATGACGATAAGTGCATTATGGCCTCTGAAGTTGGAGTTGTGCCGGTAGACCCAGCACGAGTCATAGAAAAAGGTCGTTTGCAGCCAGGCCGAATATTCCTCATCGACTTTGAACAAGGTCGCATGATTCCTGACGAAGAACTTAAATCTGATTTAGCAGCAAGCAGACCCTACGCAGCTTGGGTTGAAGAACAACGCATTGAGCTAACGGATCTTGAGCAACAAAACGGCCTAGGTCTTCATGCTGATACCCTGATTTCTAGAATGCAGGCGTTTGGCTATACCCAAGAAACCATGCAATTCATGTTGCAGCCAATGATTAAGGAACTCAGAGACCCATTGGGTTCTATGGGTAATGACGCAGCCCTTGCAGTTATGTCTGAAAAGCCGCGCATGCTTTACGACTATTTCAAGCAGCGCTTTGCACAGGTTACCAACCCGCCCATCGACTCTATTCGTGAAGAAGTCATCATGGCGCTAGATTGCTATGTGGGCCCAGAGCAAAACTTGCTCCAGTCCGAGCCTGAAAACGCCCACCGCCTTCGCGTACCCCACCCCATTTTAAGTAATAGCGAGCTGGCCTCTATTCAGTCCATGGATCACCGTGGCTGGAAAACCTGCACAATCGACATTACCTATGCCGCAGGTTCAGCCGAGCAAGGTCTCAAGGCCGCTTTAGAACGAATCAACAACGAAGCCCTGCAAGCAATTGCGGACGGCTTTAGTTTGGTTATTCTCAGTGACCGTGGCATCAGTGAACAACAAGTACCTATGAGTGCACTACTTGCGGTAGGCAGCGTGCACCAGTTCTTGGTTAAAGCCCATAAACGCAGTCAAATTGGCCTTATCTTAGAGACCGGCGAAGCCCGAGAAGTGCACCATCACTGCTTATTAGTAGGTTACGGCGCAGATGCCATCAACCCATATCTGGCATTTGAAGCCCTTTGGGATGCCCAAGTGCAAGGTGAGTTTGATAGCGTCACAGGCGTAGAAACACCGGAAGACGTGGTCTACAACTATCGCAAAGCAGTCGCCAAAGGCATTCTTAAGGTCATGGCAAAAATGGGTATTTCTACCCTGCAATCTTATAAAGGCGCACAAATTTTTGAAGCCGTTGGCTTGGCCCACGACATCATTGCGCAAGCATTTACTGGCACCGCTAGCCGAGTTGAAGGTATTTCACTAAGCGTGCTCGCTGAAGAAATGCAGCGCAGACACGGCATAGGTTTCCCCAGTAGAGACGCAACGCCTATAGCGATTTTGCCCAACCCAGGTGACTTTCACTGGCGTCGCAATGGCGACACCCACATGTGGGATCCAATTGCTGTAACCAACCTTCAGTCTGCTGTAAGACAAAACAATGAAGATGCTTATTGGGCCTTTGCCAAGCAGATTAATGAAGAAAATACCCGCAAGGCCACATTGCGCGGTTTGTTAGATTTTCAAGAAGGCCAGCAGCCTGTACCGCTCGAAGAAGTTGAAGCGGCCACTGAAATTGTAAAACGCTTTGCCACTGGCGCCATGAGCTTTGGCTCTATCAGCGCAGAAGCACACGAGTCTTTGGCCATTGCCATGAACCGTTTAGGTGGCAAGTCTAATACCGGCGAAGGCGGCGAAGACGCCAAGCGTTTCACCCCAATGGACAACGGCGACTCCAAGCGCTCGGCCATTAAGCAAGTAGCCAGCGGCAGATTTGGGGTAACCATTAATTACCTCAGCAACGCTGACGAACTGCAGATCAAAATTATTCAAGGCGCGAAGCCCGGTGAAGGCGGTGAGTTACCCGGCGGCAAGGTAGACGATTATATCGCCAGCCTACGCCACTCAACCCCAGGTGTTGGCCTCATTAGCCCGCCACCCCACCACGACATCTACTCTATTGAGGACATGGCGCAGCTGATACATGACTTGAAGAATGCCAATCCAAAAGCGCGTATCAGTGTAAAACTGGGTGCAGAAATTGGTGTGGGCACAGTGGCGGCAGGTGTTGTTAAAGCACGCGCAGATCACGTTGTGATTGCCGGTGACTCAGGTGGTACTGGTGCATCGCCACTGACCTCCATTAAACACGCTGGTGTACCTTGGGAACTAGGCATTGCCGAAACCCACCAAACACTGGTTATGAACAATTTGCGTTCAAGAGTGATATTGCAAACAGACGGTCAAATTAAGACCGGGCGCGATGTAGCAATAGCGGCCATATTGGGCGCAGAAGAATTTGGTTTTGCTACCGCACCGCTCATTGCACTGGGTTGCATCATGATGCGTAAGTGTCACTTAAACACCTGTCCAGTAGGCATAGCGACCCAAGACCCAGAACTGCGCAAGAAGTTTACTGGATCGCCTGAGCACGTCGTTAACTACCTGTTTATGGTGGCTAAAGAGCTACGCATGATTATGGCTGAACTGGGCGTACGCACACTCAATGAGATGGTTGGCCGAGTCGACCTGCTAAAAACCGACGAAGCCATCAATCATTGGAAAGCTGACGGTGTGGATTTATCTAGTATCTTAGCCCCAGCGCAAATACCCAACGAATTCTTAGGTGCTTTTGCTATACACGATCAAGATCATGAGCTAGATAAAGCACTAGATAATCAGCTTATTCCGCTGGCAGAACCTGCGCTAAAAACAGGTGCCAAAGTTTATGCAGAATTACCGATCATCAATACCAACCGCGTAGTGGGCGCCATGCTTTCCAATCAGGTTATAGACCAGGTTGGACCGCAAATGCTTCCCGATGACACAATTCACTTCAAATTTAACGGCAGCGCCGGTCAAAGTTTGGGCTGCTGGTTAGCTAAAGGTATTACCTTAGAAGTTGAAGGCGACGCCAACGACTTTGTCGGTAAAGGCTTATCGGGTGGACGCGTAATCGTATACCCACCAAAGGTCAGCACATTTGCCGCTGAGGACAACATTTTGCTCGGCAACGTCGCCTTGTACGGCGCAACGTCAGGGGAAGCATTCTTCCGCGGCGTAGCAGCAGAGCGTTTTTGTGTAAGAAACAGCGGCGCATCTACAGTAGTAGAAGGCGTGGGCGATCACGGCTGTGAATATATGACAGGCGGCCGGGTAGTTATTTTGGGTGCCACAGGCCGCAACTTTGCCGCGGGCATGAGCGGCGGCATTGCATACATTTGGGACCCTAAATCTGAGTTCAGCATTAACTGCAACCCAGAGATGGTAGACCTAGACCCAATGGATGAGGCAGGCGACATCGCAGAGCTACAGGACTTAATCCAAAAGCATGCGAATTTGACCGGCTCAGTAGTCGCGCAAAAAATCCTCGCAAACTGGGAAAGCAGCCTTGGCGAGTTTGTAAAAGTTATGCCAAAAGACTTCAAGCGCGTACTAGAACAACGCCGTCAACAAGTGAGCGCGGGTTAATAACCGCGTCAGTTATAGAAAAGGTTTGAGAAAAGACAATGGGTAAACCCACAGGATTTATAGAGTTTCCACGTAGCGCAGCGCCCTATCGAGCGCCCGCAGACCGGATATTAGATTTCAAAGAAATTTATACCGATCATGATGTGCAACGACTAAGCACCCAAAGTGCGCGCTGCATGGATTGTGGCGTGCCGTTTTGTCAATCCGAAGAAGGTTGCCCAATTCACAACCTCATTCCAGAGTGGAACGATCTGGTATTTAGAGATCAGTGGAAAGAAGCACTGGACCGCCTGCACCAAACCAACAACTTCCCAGAGTTTACTGGCCGCGTTTGCCCTGCACCTTGCGAAGGCGCCTGTGTACTTGGCATTACCGACCCAGCAGTCACCATTAAAAATATTGAAATGGCGATTATCGACCGCGGCTATGAAGAAGGCTGGGTACTACCCAACATTCCCGCACTGCGCTCAGGCAAAACTGTTGCAGTAATTGGTTCAGGCCCAGCAGGTTTAGCCGCAGCAGATCAACTCAACAAAGCAGGTCACAGCGTTACAGTTTACGAGCGTGCAGACAGAATTGGCGGACTACTCATGTACGGTATTCCGAACATGAAACTCGCCAAAGACGAAGTAGTAGAACGCAGAGTGCAGTTGCTACGCGAAGGCGGCGTGCACTTAATCACCAACACAAACGTCGGCGACGGCAAAGATGGCTCTATAGACATCGCCGCGCTCAAGTCATCTAACGACGCCGTACTGTTCACCACAGGCGCAACCGTGCCACGAGATCTGCCAATTGATGGCAGAGCGTTCACGGGCGTACATTTCGCCATGGACTTCTTGTCAGCAAACACCAAGAGCCTTCTAGACTCTCAGCATGACGACGACGCCTACATATCAGCCAAGGGCAAAGACGTTATAGTCATCGGCGGCGGTGATACCGGCACAGATTGCATAGGCACATCGCTGCGTCATGGTTGCAAGAGCGTAACTAACTTTGAATTATTCGCTCAGCCCCCAGAAGGTAGAGCGGACAATAACCCATGGCCCACATGGCCAAAAATCTTCCGCGTAGACTACGGTCACGAAGAGGCGGCGCATACACAAGGCGCAGACCCCAGAGTTTATTCAATATCGTCGGTATGTTTCCTAGGCGATGACGCGGGCAAGTTAACCGGCGTGCGCACCGTACAAGTAGAAATGAAAGACGGTAAGTTTGAAAACGTACCGGGCTCAGAAAAAGACTGGCCAGCAGATTTGGTTTTCCTCGCAATGGGCTTCTTAGGACCAGAGCACGTAGCCACCGACACGCTCGGCGTGGACTATGACGAGCGCTCTAACTATCAAGCGGTCTACGGCAAATACAAGACCAATGTAGACAATGTCTTCGCAGCGGGCGATTGCCGCCGCGGACAATCATTGGTGGTACGAGCCATCAACGAAGGTAGAGAAGCGGCCCGAGAGATCGACCGGCATCTAATGGGCAGCACTGAACTGCCATAGCCAACCAAGAGATGCGCCAGCACATATCCCTTAGTGATAGTGCTGGCGAGTTGATTCAAACTGGCACGTATAACTGCTCTGAAGTAGCCTGCGAGCCAGACCACTTAGGTGAGAGTACTGCCCCACCATCGCAGAGCTAAGCAATGGATACCCTGTCCGATGCACAACCCTAAAACTTTCATTCCTCAAGCAAAAAACAAAAGATGAAAGGCGTAAAGAAAGCCAACCTCCCCACAAAAATATGCCCCACCTGTAATCTACCGTTCACGTGGCGAAAAAAATGGGAGCGAGATTGGGAGCAGGTTATTTATTGCAGTAAGCGCTGTAAGAAGTAAGAAACTAAGCTCCCCAGAACTTAATGATAATTGCAGGCATAGTTTGCTAACGGCCCCAACTCAGCTCACTAGCCGCCACACCTCATGCACAATCAAACATAAAAATAACAACGCCGAAGAATAAAACGTAAGCGCGAACCCAGCAGCGCGAGATGCAGCACCACCCTTATAGCCTTTGAAGAATAAGATACGACCGATAGCAAAAAGCAAGGAACACAACGGCACTGCTGACAACGTAGAAACCGGCATCAAGAAGCACCATGCTGCATATACTGCTAGCGCAAGAACAAACTGCTCCAAGGTATTTTGCAGCAGGCTTTGCAGTACTAAAGAATCTGACGAACCTTTAGTTAAGCCACTACCGTCAATCTCATCCGGGCTAAAAAATCGGAATCTGGCCATTCGTCCAACAGACACAAACATAAACAAGGTCGGTAGTATTATTGATAAGGCTAGGATCTGCGTTCTACCGTGAAAATCACTGATCAGCGAAAACCCAAATGGATCTAGATAAACACCAGAAAAAATTGTGACCACGCAAACAGACATAGCAAAAGCCATACCCTTAGCCACACCCGCCTGTTTTACTGAAATTGCCATACCGCGCCCTACCCTTATCAGCCAAGTTCAAATTGGGATGGAAGTTTAACTGCTTGAGGAGAGCACTACACTAGCCCAGCTTTGGAAAGTTCGTTGTTAAAACACTAGCTAAAATTTGCACCGAACAAAGCTAGCAGCGAATTTTCCTAGGTCAAATTCTCCACACTCCGTTCAGACGCCAAAGTTCAGGCCTGGAAATATTAGAGCGCTTCTGCCGCCCAAAATTTATCCAAACAAAGGGCGCACACGCTACAGTTGACACACTACATGCAGCAGATGGAATCAACACGCCTAATAAGTTTCTAATTCTGTAACGTCGTCCGAATGGACTTTTGAATGGGCATCAACTCTCTAACCCAAAGCGTGGGTGTTGCGTTAAAACCTTGCAGCTTTTCTATAAGCAATTGACTGCCTGCTTCTGCGGCTTCTGGTGTGGCGTATACGCCATAGGTGAGTACGTAGCGCAGTTGGTTATCTGACTTGTAGCGGAAACGGGCAAATCCGCTCAGAGATTGCTCGTTTACTAAGTCTTGGATCTGCTGCGCGCTGGAGAGTGTGACTATCTGTATTGCATAACTTTGGGGGCTTTGCTTAAGCAGCCACTCGGCGTCGTTAATGGCTTGCTGTTTATTGCCGTCGCCATTTAGATTTTCACCTGACGTTGCGGCCGAAGCGTTTGCGCCGTGTAGTGACAACAGTACAACTACAGTACTTAAAGCTTTACGTATGTAGCGAGTAAACCTGTTTTTTTGCGGCTGCTTTAAGGTTAACAAAACTCTGCCAACGTTTTTTCTAGAGCTACAATGCTCACATCTGCGGCGACTCGTACTGTGCCCATTTGATCTGCAACAACAAATCTCAACTCACCATCTACCACTTTTTTGTCCATGCCCATGGCTTCGATCATATCTTCAGATTTTAACGCTAGACCTTCCAGCGTTACTGGCAGATTAAGTTGCTGTAGGAGTTTTTCAATGCGCTGACAGTCTTCTAGCGGCAGTCCACTAAACTCCACTGACAAGCGGGCTGCCATGACCATGCCTATTGAAACGGCTTCGCCGTGTAGCAACCTGCCATAGCCAAGTAGCTTTTCAATTGCGTGACCAAACGTGTGTCCATAATTGAGGATAGCTCGGCGTCCGCCTTCGCGTTCGTCTTCGCTGACTACCGCTGCTTTTACTTCACAGGATCGAGTGATGATATGAGTGAGCGCTGCCTCATCGCGTTGCGCTAACGCTTGGGCGTTGTCTTCCATCCAGGTGAAAAAATCTGCGTCGTAGATAATGCCGTACTTTACTACTTCTGCCAGGCCTGCTGCGTACTCTCTGTCTGGCAGAGTGGTAAGTACTGAAATATCTGCAAACACGGCTAACGGCTGATAGAACGCACCAATCATGTTTTTACCAGCGGGATGGTTTACCGCTGTTTTGCCGCCAACGGATGAATCTACTTGTGAGAGCAGTGTTGTGGGTACTTGAATAAAATCTACACCGCGCTGAAAAGTCGCCGCCACAAAACCACATAGATCGCCGACGACACCGCCGCCTAGGGCGATTAAACAGGTACTGCGGTTGTGCTTTTTCTCTAAAAGAAAGTCCATTACTTGAGTATAGGTGTCTAGGCTCTTGTAGCGCTCGCCATCTTGCATTTGAAAAACATCTACCTGTCTATTGCCCAATGCAGCTAGAATTTGCTGAAGATAAAGTGGCGCAATGGTTTCGTTGGTGATCACAGCAACCTGATTGCCCTTAATAAACGGCGCGATGCCGTTTGCCAACTTTGCAGGATCTGAAAAACCGACATCACCCACAAAGATGGGGTAGCTGCGCTCGCCCAAAGACACCGTGAGCGTTTGATTGCCGGAAGTTGTCGTGTTTGTTGTATTACTCATTAGTTCTCTAGAGCCCTTCTAAATGGCCAAGTGCGATGCTTTGGTTATTTGCGTTTGTTGATCTGGCGCATAATTTGACGAACTACTGCTGTCGCATTCTGACGATCTGTAGATATGCGGTAGTCTTCAATTTCTTGATATAGCGGCGCGCGCTTTTCTTTTAAATCTTTGAGCACTTTGCGTGGATCTGCTGATTGCAGCAACGGGCGCTTCTTATCTTTGTGGGTACGTGCATAGAGTTTTTCTAGTGAGCTGTCTAAGTGAAAAACCAAGCCACGTGCTGCTAAGTTTTGGCGGTTTATTTTACGCAACACAGCCCCTCCACCGGTGGCCATTACAATGCCCTGCATCTGTGACAGATCATCTATGACTTGCTCTTCGCGGTCGCGGAAGCCCACTTCTCCTTCCACATCAAAAATCCAGGCAATTTCTGCACCCGCGCGCGCTTCTATCTCATGATCTGAGTCAAAAAACGGACGATCTAAAGCCTCCGCCAATTGCCGGCCAACTGTGCTTTTACCCACAGCCATCAATCCGACTAAAAATATGTTCTGCTCATGCATAGACTGTCAGCGTTTGCGCGGCCGCAAAAAGCCCCGAGTTATTTTTACGATGTGCAGACGAGAAGCGCGAAAAATTATGCCTAGGCACAACCCAACCTAAGTTAGGGTAAATAGGCAGCCGCGGCCAATCCCGTCTTGAATCCGTGAATTGTAATCTAAAACGAGGGCTGGAGTATGCAAATCCAACATGACAAACGCCTTGGCTCGATGAACTAATCTTTAGGTTGGCGGCTTAATGAGGAATGGTGCAGCGAGAAACGGTGCCCTGAGATGCGTTAAGTTTAGGGCGCAGGACTTGCGTCGCTCAAGGAAGCGTTACCGACTGCTGAAGCGTTGGCGGTTGTGGGTCCAGGGAGAATATTGGGTGTGATAAAGATCAGCAATTCTTGTTTATCTTGTCGTCGCACCGTACGTTTGAACAGGCGACCGATTAAAGGAATACCCGCCAACAAAGGCGTTTTAGTCTGCGCATTATTTTTGTCTTCTTGAAAGATACCGCCCAGCACCAAGGTTTGCCCATTATCCACCAACACCTGGGTTTCTATAGCGTTGGTATTTATTGAAGGAATACCATCGTAAATTTGCCCCACGGTATCTTGCTTCACTTTCAATTGCATAATTACGCGTTGGTCTGGGGTTATTTGGGGCACTACCCGCAAGCTCAACACCGCGTCTTTAAATGAGGTAGACGTTGCCCCGCTGCTACTGGCCTCCTGAAACGGAATCTCAACCCCAGACTCTATAAGCGCAGGAGACTTATCTGCAGTAACAATACGGGGGCGCGCTAAAACTTCCGCATCACCCTGTGCTGCCAACGCTGAAAGCTCAACATCTATGGCGTAATTGGGCCGGGATAATCCCAGTGAGAATGTCGTGCTTCCTGCCTGGAGCACGGGCAGAGATAAGCCTGCAGATGCAGAGACATTAGGAACGTTGGAGCGATTGATTGAGGGCAGCGGAGCACTGGTATCATTAGGGCCGCCAAGGATTGGGCTTTGCGCACCCCATCTGATACCCAATTGTTCGCTGAAAGTTTTGTTTGCTATAACTATGCGCGCCTCAATTGCCACCTGTTGCAGCGGTATATCTAGCTTCTCAATCACATCGGCAATTGCTTCTAATCTAGATGCAATGTCTACAACAATAAGGGAATTGGTGCGTTCGTCCACCACCCCATGACCACGTTTGGAAAGCATGCTGTTTTTGCCAAGGTTAATCAGCGCCAGCATTCGCTTGGCATCACCATAGCGAATTCGGAATAAGTGAGTTTGCAGGGGGGCCAGAGTTTCCACCCCGCGCTCATTAGCCAGATTAGATTTTTCTTGCGCCGCCAACTCTCCAACTGACGCAATAATCATTACATTGTTGTACCGACGCTGACTCAAGTTTTTTACTTTCAAAATAGTCTCTAGAGCATCTTCCCAAGAAATATCTTTAAGGCGCAAAGACAGATTGCCGGTGACGCTCTCACTCACCACTAAGTTAATGTCACGAAGATCTGCTAATAGCTGAAGTACGCGGCGCACTTCTATGTCTTGAAAATCTAGGGTCAGAGGTTTGGTGCTTGGCTGGGGGTGATCTATCTGCGCTGGTGACAACTTAGCAAGCTGCCTGGGTGAACTAGCTACGCTTTGAGGGGTTGATGCCACTATCTTCAACTGAGAAATGAGATGCATTGAGGGGAATGTATTAGCACCCATAATCTCTTGAGCCAAACAATGACCCGGTGTGATGATACTTAGAGTACACAACGCCCAGAGTAGACCGCTGCTTTGACTAACAAGCCTCGCCATTACCCGCGCTTTAAAATCATTTTCTTTCATCAACATTCGATCTTGGAGAAACGCTATCAGGTCTCAATTGCAGGCTGAATACGGCCCGGTTACCAGGGCCGGATTGAGGGTTGAGTTGAGGGGTGGATTGAGGGATGGATTGAGGGATGGATTGAGGGAAGGACTGAGAGTTTAAAGATTCATCCAGAGAAATGGTGTCCAAGGCAGGTGAAGAAAATGCCATGCGCCTAGCGGCAAAATTTTCAGAGGTTTCCGTAAGCTCAGCATATTTCTTAGGTGCCGCAGTTTCAGTTGATACAATTGGTATATCAGATGCGTTAGGCGCTTTAGGTAAAGAGAGAAGAGAGATGGCATCGGCGCTAACCTCTGACACTTGGAGCCTCGCTTTGGTGACAATATCTCCAGCGCTTATCACATGAATCATCTTGCGTGGATCTCTCACCAATCCCTGGAATACTCCAGCCCTTGCAACGGTGCCAACCAAAACTAAATCAGTAATTTGCCAGTTTGTTAATCGAGCAGTGCGCTGCAACGACAATTTTAGCGGTGTTAGTTTCTCGCCCCCTGACCGAAGGCTCTGCCGTGGAAGGGCGTAATCAAAAGGGTTGCGTAGGGGCTCTTGCCACTTAACCAGTTCTGAAGAGACACTTGCGTTAATAGGCAAGACTACTGACCCACAAACAGAGCAAGCGCTTAAGGTAACTAAGTACATCAGATAAGTTATCACTAACATTGGCCGCGCGCGTGGACATTGATTTGGGCTTTTTTCTTATCTGAATTTTCATTTGCCATTGCACTTGAGCGTTCACTAACTAATTCGTCAGCAACTTGGTCGCTAAAAAAATAGAACTTCAGCCTCAACCTACCCTCAAGCATTGGACTGCTTTGGTCACCAGTAATTTCTATTTCCTCAACTACAGCGACATAGCGCGAAAGCATTAACTGCTGCAAAAATGTCAGGAGTTGGTGATATTCCCCAAAAACTTTTAGATCAACCACTTGCGTCAAAAACTGGGGTGGTACCGGAGTGGGCTCGCTATTCCGCCTTGCACCAGATCTCGAAGTCTTAGATGGTTTGGAGACTAGGGGTTTTATACTCCTAATTTGTAGCGCGGTGGCATCTGACAGAGTGCCCAAATACGCTAAGGTTTGAGCGGTCTCATATTCTCGGGGAATACGCGCTAACTGAGTTTGATAATCATCAACCTCGCCGATGAGTTTAAGCAACTTCCCCTGAGAAGCCTCAACATCATGGGCTAACCGCCACTCCACTTCCCGGAGCTCCGTTAGAGGTTTGCGCGCAGCTTCTTCTGCAATAGTTTTATGGAGCAATACTGGGTAGGCCGAAATACAGGCAAGCAAAATAGAAATGCCAACGACCAATTTTTTCACTCGGGTGGGCCATAAAGAAGCACGTTGCAAATATTCGTTTAACCAAACGATGGGCTTAGAAAAATTGATAGGAATGCTAATGCTCATGACGGAACCTCTAGCCCGGCAGAGATAACATCCTTAACAACGTCGTTTTTTCTTTGAGTATGTAGACTCAAAGGTTTTTTCGCAGAAAAGTGTGCTCTTGACGATTTCACTTTCGCACCTGTAATTCGCCATGACACTCCCTCACCAGAGGGTGCGTTCGCATGAACTCGAAATCGCACCGATTGGGGCTCATTACTATGTGTCAAAGGAGCGTCTACAGAGGACTTCTTCTCGCCACCCAATTCAGTGCTGAGTAATTGCACAGATAATTTTAGGCTTGAGACCTCAACACTCTTCATCAGCTGCGCTACTACCTGATTAGAATCTGCAATGCCAATTACAGTTAATCCACCATTGCTGAAATCAACTTCAATGTATCGCGCTCTATCTGGAATTGTATGGGCGAGCATAAGTAAAAGCTGATACCCGCTAGAGCTTTTACTGAGCAGGTTTTGCAGTTCGGTGGCGCGCTTTAGAGTTTTAGTTTTAGATTCGGCCTGGGCATTGAAACCCTCAACAGCCCGTTGATGCTTGGTTATTCTTTTTTCTAACTGTATTCGTTGGCTTATTTGTTGGCTAGAGGCTTGCTGCAAATATAGATCCGTAATTGCGAACGCGGTCCAAATCACAGCCCAACTCATGACCATCCAAAGCAGAAACAAGCGTGCTGAGCGCAACCGCTGATACTTCCTCCACGGGGCGAGGTTTACGTCAAACACTGGCGCTTTCTCGGTAAGAAATTTTCTGCGTGGAATCTGCGTACATGTCGGGGAAATGTAGATGACCGGAGTTGTCTATCAAACCCGAGGCCAACCCGAGCGCAACCAACCAATCTGGCTGCATAGCTTTTTGGCCAATAGCTTTGTCGACACTAACTTTATGGACAATAGCTTCGTCAACTATTGCCTCGTCAGCTATAACTTCTTCAAGAGTAGCTTCATCTAGAATAAATTCTGCCGCTTCACTAGCAGGCTTTGATAGTGCAGATACTTGCAGAGGATTAACAAGGTGTATGCGAATATCTAACGGGCTGGCGATCTCTTTAACCTCTTTGACAAAAGCGGCCATTGGCACACCGCTATATGACACAACAATGTCCTGTAATGCTGCCCCCGCCCAACCAACGCAGTAATTCAAATAACTCGCCAGCGCGTCAGCATTTAGCTCTGCCTGCCCCTCTGACCTGCGGTCACTGCTGACCAATTGCACCGAGGCTAATGAATTGTCCAAGCTAATCCAAATCCATACTTGGCCTATCAGGCGCAGCCTTAATGCAGGATCTATAAAACTAATAGCCCTTAATGCAGCGTTAATGCGCGGCTCAAGAGTATGTAAATGTAGGCGCAAACGGGTCAACAGTTGCTCGCGTGAACTGACCTCTCTGCGCGGACACCCAACAAGCACCAGTGCGTCTGCCACGGTGTCTTGCTCTTTTTTTGCTGCCTTTTTTGCGCTGCCTTCATTACCACCATTGCCAGGATCAACCACATACATCAAAAAGATCTGATGGATTGGTAGAGGAAGCTCAATATCTTGTTGACTAATAAGTTGCTGAGTAAGTTCAATCGCGTGGCTGTCTTGTAGCACTAAGGTCCACGGTTTTTTAGGCAGTGGATCGAAGTTCGCCTCCCAGCTAACCCCAAAATAGTGCGCCACTGGACCAAGTGGAATTTGAAAAACTAAATGCGTGTCTAAAGGTAAAGATACCTCCTTCACAGAGCCTTTGGCCGCCTGAATAATCTTTTCCATAGCATTAGCCAATCTGTCCGGCTGTGCAATTTCACCATTAAGCATTACCCCCTGCTCAACGGGCAGATGCAACAATGATGTAATTTGCCAAAACCCCTTCGCTGAGTCTTTGGGCCTAAGGGCAAGCTTACGAGGAGACATATAATGACCCGTCACTTTCAGGCAACAATTGTTTAGGCTATTTCTAAACCCGCAGGCATTTCTATATATGAAGTACAAAAAAGACCAATAATGAAATGGCGAATTGCGCTGCCAGGTTAATTCAACAAGCCGCACTCCTTGGGCGGTAATATCGACACCCACCTTTGTATTGGGGCGTAGCCAAGGCCTTAACAGACGCCTAAACAAATATGCAAATAGGGGCACAAGTGCGAAAAATTGGGGCGTTAAAAATTTCATTACTCTATTCATTACTCTAATAGGTACCGTCTTAGTTGCTGTTTTAGTTACTGTCTAAATTGCCGGATTGACCAGTCGTTCATAAAAGCGCGCAAGCCGGTAGTTAGTTGAGTACCGTGCACTCCCAAAAATGTATTTTCGAATATTTGAACCGCAATACATATTGAGATGGCGGATAAACGCGTGAGCAATTACCCCTTGCCCTCAGAGTTTTTGCCACCTCAGAACAAGTACATTTGCACAAAGAATAGCTCGCTACTGTTGCTACCTGCCTAGGGTTGGTTATGATGAAACAGCACCGCGAAAAACCTTATCGAATATCATCATGACCAGCTCACCTCGGCCCAGTCGAAGACGAAAAATTCTATTATTCCTAGTCAATCTGGGCGTAAGTTCACTGTGCGCGGTGGGTATTGGGTTAGCGGGTATTTACATCTACCTCTGTCTCTTATACACATCTCCGAGCCCACGAGACGGACTCCTATCTCG
>CAJXUL010000047.1 GCA_913060615.1 uncultured Gammaproteobacteria bacterium
TCTACACCTCTCTATTCGTCGGCAGCGTCAGATGTGTATAAGAGACAGCTCTAATTGAGTGTGAAGTCATTAAAACGACACTGCCAAAAGCTAAAGAACTGCGTAAAGTAGCGGAACCGCTAATTACGCTAGCCAAGGAAGATTCGGTAGCGAACCGTCGCTTAGCTTTTGCTCGTACACGTAGCAAGGCAGCGGTAGGTAAGTTATTCACAGAGCTCGGTCCACGTTACCAAGAGCGTCCAGGCGGTTATACACGTATCCTTAAGTGCGGCTTCCGTACTGGTGATGCAGCGCCTATGGCTTTCATTGAATTGGTTGGTCGTCCGATCGCCGAAGTAGAAGAATTTGAAGCTGATATGGCTGGTGCTGAAGAAGTGCAGGCTGTAGAAGAAACGGAAACTGTTGTTGAGACAGTTGACGAAGCCGTAGCAGAGGATGCTGATCAGGCAGATACAAAGAAGGACTAAAACGTTGTGAGTAGTAGTTTTCACCCGACCCCCAGAACATTGATGGGCCCAGGCCCATCGGACGTACATCCGCGAGTTCTGGGAGCCATGGCGAAAGCTACTATTGGTCACCTAGACCCCGAATTCATCGCTTTGATGGAAGACATCAAAGATCTCCTGCGTTACTCCTTTCGCACCGAAAATAAGCTTACCCTTCCCCTTTCAGCTCCTGGCTCCGCAGCTATGGAAGCGTCTTTCGCCAATCTAGTTGAAGTAGGCGATAAAGTTATCGTATGTATAAACGGCGTGTTTGGAATGCGGATGGCAGAAAATGTTCGTCGTATGAATGGTGAACTCATTACCGTCGAGAACGATTGGGGCACTCAGGTTGACCCAGAGAAGGTCGAAGCCGCACTTAGAGCCAATCCAGACGCCAAAATATTGGCCTTCGTACATGCGGAGACATCTACCGGCGTTCGTTCAGATGCAAAGACACTATGCGCTCTAGCCGAGCAATATGATTGCCTGAGTATTGTTGACTCCGTGACTGGTTTAGCCGGTATCGAGTTAGAAGTAGATGCTTGGAAGGCAGATGTGACTTACTCGGGCACTCAGAAGTGCTTATCGGCGCCTCCCGGGATTAGCCTTATCACTTTCAGTGATAAAGCCGCTGCCCAAGTTAAGGCTAGAAATACGCCAGTGCAAAGTTGGTTCCTAGATCTGTCATTACTTATGGCCTACTGGGAAGGCGATGGCGCCAGAACCTATCACCACACCGCACCTGTGAATGCCATGTATGGCCTCCATGAAGCGTTGTTAATGGTCAAGGAAGAAGGTTTAGAGAACGGCTGGGACAGACACCGAGCAATGCATGAGATCTTGGTTGAAAACCTCAACAGCATCGGCTTAGAGTTCGTTGTTGATGCCAGTTACAGACTGCCGCAGTTGAACCTAGTAAAAATTCCGGAAGGCGTTGATGAAGCCGCTGTTCGTAAGCGCTTACTAAATGAATTTAATCTAGAAATTGGTGCAGGTCTGGGCGCATTTGCGGGCAAAGTTTGGCGTATCGGTTTGATGGGCTATTCAGCGCGCCAGGAAAATATTCATCTGTGTACCAGTGCTCTTAGGCATTGCATAAGCTAGGCAGGTATGCGCTGATCTCTCCATAGTGCAGGCTTCAGAGTCGCCCACCCGTAGCCTGCTACAGCGTCTCCTACCGCGGTAGTAACCCCTTACTTCGCAGCGAGTAAGGGCTTCAAAAACCTTCCGGTATGCGACTTTTTCACCTTGACGATTTGTTCAGGTGTGCCCGTTGCAACAATGTGCCCACCGCCTGAGCCCCCCTCAGGACCTAGATCAATTACCCAGTCAGCAGTCTTTACCACGTCTAAGTTATGCTCAATAACCACGATGGTATTGCCGTCATTTCTCAGCCTATGCAGCACGTCTAGCAGTTGCGCTATATCGTGAAAGTGCAGGCCAGTAGTTGGTTCATCGAGAATATATAGCGTTTGACCGGTATCGCGCTTGGATAGTTCGCGGCTCAGTTTAATTCGCTGTGCTTCGCCGCCTGAAAGCGTGGTAGCCGATTGGCCTAGGCGGATGTAAGAGAGCCCCACATCGATCAGCGTTTGTAATTTTCGAGACAGCATTGGCACCGGTGCAAAGAAAACACCAGCGTCCTCAACCGTCATATCCAACACCTCGTGGATATTTTTGCCCTTATAGCGAATATCTAGTGTCTCCCTGTTATAGCGTTTGCCATGGCAAACATCGCAAGGCACATAAATGTCTGGCAGAAAGTGCATTTCCACTTTAATCAGTCCATCGCCCTGACAAGCTTCGCAGCGACCGCCCTTTACGTTAAAGCTGAAGCGTCCTGGCTTATAACCTCTTGCACGGGATTCCGGCACTTGGGCAAATAGCTCTCGTATGGGCGTAAACAACCCTGTGTACGTTGCTGGATTGGAGCGCGGAGTTCTACCGATTGGACTTTGGTCAATATCAACCACCTTATCCAAGTGTTGCAGACCATCTATCGCTTCATAGGGTCTAGGCTTAAGGGTCGTCGCCTTGTTCAGCACAGTGGCGGTAATTGGATAAAGCGTGTGGTTAATGAGTGTGGATTTGCCCGACCCGGAAACACCTGTGATACAGGTCAACAACCCGCAAGGTATGCTCACTGAGACGTCGTTCAAGTTGTTGCCAGTAGCGCCAGTAAGGATCAAACTCTTTTCGGGGTTTGGAGCTACGCGCTTGGCAGGAATGGCAATAGACTTTGCGCCGCTGAGATATTGCCCGGTAATAGACTTCTTGTTTTTGACAACTTCATCAAAGGTGCCTTCAGCAACAATCTCGCCGCCGTGCACGCCTGCGCCCGGACCAATGTCTATGAGGTAGTCGGCTCTGCGCATGGCTTCTTCGTCATGCTCTACCACGATTACGGTGTTGCCCAGATCGCGCAGATGCTCCAGCGTATGCAGCAGTCTTTCATTGTCTCGTTGGTGCAGACCAATTGATGGTTCGTCGAGGATATACATTACCCCAACCAGGCCAGCACCAATTTGGCTGGCTAGGCGAATTCTTTGGGCTTCACCGCCAGATAGCGTATCCGCGCTTCGATCTAAGGTTAAATAGTTGAGCCCCACGTCGACCAAAAATTGCAGCCTTGCTGTTATCTCTTTAAGAATTTTATCTGCAATAGTGGCTTTCTGGCCTTTCAACTTTAGCGTGCTCAAATGCTTCAAGGTGTCAGCTACTGCGCCGTGAGTCACACTTGGCAGGTCTGTTTCACCAATAAACACGTTTCTCGACTCTTCTTTTAGCCTTGTGCCTTGGCAAGTTGGGCAGTCAGTGACACGCATGAATTTTTGCAGATTCTCTCTGACCATTGACGAATCTGTTTCTCGAAAACGGCGTTGCATATTCGGCAATACACCCTCAAATTTGTGGGTGCGGCGAATGACGTCGCCTCGATCATTGGCATAACTAAAGTCAATACGAGCGCTCCCGCTACCATTCAAGATGACATCTTGATTCTTTTTGCTGAGCTTTTTGAAGGGAATCTCGACATCAAATTTGTAGTGATCGGCTAACGACGAAAGCATATGGAAATAGTAAATGTTTCTTCTGTCCCAGCCTCGTATGGCCCCTTCGGCCAGGGTCAAATCTGTGTCGGCAACAACCAACTCGGGGTCAAAAAACTGCGTTACCCCAAGTCCATCACAACCGCCACAAGCGCCTGCGGGGTTGTTGAAAGAGAACATTCTTGGCTCAAGTTCAGAAATGCTGTAGCCACACGTGGGGCAAGCAAAGCGCGAGGAGAAAACTAAGGCCTCGCTCTTTTCATCATCCATATCCATAACTAAGGCCACCCCGTCGGACAACCCAAGGGCAGTCTCGAAACTCTCAGCGAGGCGTTGAGCAATGTCACTTTTAACTCGAACTCGGTCGATAACCGCTTCTATGGTGTGTTTTTTCTTTTTGTCTAACGACGGAGCATCATCAAGGTCAACAATCAGCCCGTTGATTCGAGCGCGTACATAGCCGTTGCTTATAAGTTCTTGAAAAACATGAAGGTGCTCACCCTTACGCTCATTAACAATGGGCGCGAGAACCATAACGCGCAGATCAGCCATATTGGCCATGACTTGATCGACCATTTGGCTAACGGTCTGAGCGTCCAATGGCAGTGAGTGCTCTGGGCATCGCGGCTCGCCAACCCTTGCATACAACAGACGAAGGTAATCGTAAATCTCGGTAATGGTGCCGACTGTGGAGCGCGGGTTATGCGATGTGGATTTCTGTTCAATGGAAATTGCCGGGGAAAGACCTTCAATATGGTCTATATCGGGCTTTTCCATCATCGACAAAAATTGCCGCGCATAAGCCGAGAGGGACTCTACATACCGCCTTTGGCCCTCGGCATACAGCGTATCAAAAGCGAGAGATGATTTTCCGGACCCGGATAGGCCGGTAATGATCACCAGCTTATCTCGTGGGATGTCTATGTCGATGTTACGTAGGTTGTGGGTGCGTGCACCGCGTACTGAAATCGTGTCCAAGGTTACTGTCGCTCTTGTTCGGTAGATGGGCGTAATCAACATAGCTTGGTCTTGTGTAAGCGACAAGCTACGACTGTGCAAGGGTATCGGATATTGCGTGAAATTGTCGTGTAGTTGCTCTCCTTCGTTCAGCATTAGGCCTACTTCTAGGTTGGCTTCTTCCTACCCCCCATAAAGATATACACCCACTGAATGAGCAGCATTTTAGAGTGGGTGACATCAGGTTTTTACACTACACTAACGCAGTAGCGTCATCTTATGCGGAGAAGATTATGGCCAGAGGAATTAACAAAGTAATGCTCATTGGAAACCTTGGGCGAGATCCAGAAACCCGGTATGCCCAAAGTGGTAGCGCGGTCACAAGGTTCAGTATTGCCACATCCGAGTCTTGGAAAGACAAAGCTTCGGGTGAAATGCAAGAACGTACTGAGTGGCACAACGTAGTGTGTTTTGCGCGCTTAGCCGAGATAGCCGGAGAATATCTGCGCAAAGGTTCAAAGGTTTATATTGAAGGCAGTTTGCGAACTTCCAATTGGGAAGCCGACGGGCAAAAAAAATACCGTACTGAAGTGAACGCTCGTGAACTGCAGATGCTAGACAGTCGTGGCGCTGGCGATAGTGGCATGGGGGGAGGCATGAGCGGAGGTTCAAGCGCCCCACAACAAGACTCGCCTGCTCAAAGTGGCGCACCTAGTGGTTTTGAAAATCAGCCGCAAGCTCAGCCTGCTGCTATAGCTGCGGACAGTGCGCCTACCTTGTCAGACGACACGAATTTTGAAGACGACATTCCTTTTTAGCGTTGGTAGGTACTTTGGCAGCTTTTAGCTGATTCTTTGCTGTGGGTTTGGGTCCTTCTTTGCGCCTTCTTGTGCAGTCTTTGGTCGGTAATTCACCAGACTTTGTAGGCGCGTTGCTTTTTCTTTGGGCTCGCTCTGTCCGCTTTTTGTTAAAGAGTCGAGAAGTAGCAGAGCGCTGTTATCTAGTACCTGAATAGCTCTGCATCCAGCAACAGCCCAAAAACAGCCCAGCTATAGCCCTGCGTATACTAAGCCGAACAACCCCAACCCCAACACCATCCGATACACAACATAGGGCAACATGCCCGTTCGCTCTACTAGCCGAATAAAGTAGTGAATGCCCAGATAGGCGCTAACACCTGCAAGAGCTGCACCGGCGGCCATCTTAGCCAGATCGGTTTCAACATTGCCTTCGGCCAAATCCAACGACAATAGCAATTGAGCACCAGCGATGGTTGGAA
This sequence comes from uncultured Gammaproteobacteria bacterium, assembly GCA_913060615.1. Lineage (GTDB taxonomy): Bacteria > Pseudomonadota > Gammaproteobacteria > Pseudomonadales > Azotimanducaceae > UBA4421. The sequence goes on from CAJXUL010000047.1 coordinate 5,769, forward strand.
TAGCCAGCAAGAACGAAAACCTTGCTGCCTCTGTTCTACTCAGGCCCAGTAGTAGTGCCGCAGTAATTGTAATGCCCGAGCGTGAGGTGCCAGGAATTAACGCAATACTCTGCGCCAACCCTATGAGCGCTGCGGCCTGCCAAGTGATAGCGCTATTTGATGTTGGCCTTCTATCCGCGTACCAAAGCGCTGCTCCAAATAACATTGTCGTGGTCGCTATTACCGGCACCGTACGCAACTGTTCTTGAATGAAGTCTTTCCCCAGTACGCCGATGACGACGACGGGTAGGGTAGCTAGCGCCAGTTTCAGTACTTGCTCTATACCCAAAGCCGCTTGGTGTATTTCTGGGTTACCTGACACCCGCCCCGAGCGCACTGCATAAACTACAGGCGCTTGTCCAACAGCCCAAAGCATGGCCAATAAGTCTTTACGAAAATACGCCAGTACCGCAATGAGTGTGCCAAAATGCACAGCAACATCGAATGCTAAGCCTTGGTCAGGCCAACTGGTCAGTTGTGCAGGTAGCACTAGGTGCGCGGAACTTGAAACCGGCAAAAATTCTGTAACGCCCTGTAGTAAGGCCAAGACCAGTACTTGCAACCATTCCAATGCTGTCGTTCCTCAGTGTGCGTAGTCTTGTCCTAATGCTACGACCAAGACTTATGCGAAAAATGGTTAGGTTACCCCGCTGCTTTGTAGGGGGCATTGTTGGTCAATGCAGCATAACATTGGCGACGTCAGTGTAGGCTAGTTATAGTTGCGCAAAATATAAGACATCATAACTAAAACAAATGAGGAGTCGGCACTTGTCAGAAGCTATTGCTAACGAAGAAGAACGTGGCGGGTTAGAGTTACCTGAAATCCCTCTTTTTCCACTTCGCTCAGTGCTATTTCCTGAAGGCATTTTGCCTTTGCGTATTTTTGAGCCGCGGTATGTAGATATGATTCGCTGGTGCATGCGCAATCAAGTCAATTTTGGTGTCGTACTGTTGCGCACTGGTAGTGATGTCGCCGATAAAGACGCAGATGCTATGCCTGACGTGTTTCGCGTAGGCACTGAGGCAAAAATTGTCGATTTTAATCAAGCTGATAATGGCTTGCTAGGTATTGTTGCCCAAGGTGGGCGCAAGTTTTCTATCAAAGAATCTTATCTGCAAAAAGACGGGTTATTAAAAGCCACGGTAGAGTTTGCCAAAGACGAGCCTTTGGGCGAATTGACCTCGGTACATGATCCCTTGGTTGCGGTACTCCAAGATCTGATGCAACACCCTCTTATCCAACAACTGAATCCACCGATTAGGCTAAATGAGGCCCGATCAGTGAGTTACCGCCTTGCAGACCTGCTGCCTATAGAGCCAGAAATAAAACAGACGTTGTTGCAAATGAATGGCGCTAAAGAGCGGCTTACAGAATTGGAGCGGTTGGTGACTAAATTTGGTCAGTAAGTGAACTCTCGTGTAGGTGCTTTAAGTGAGCGGCAGGTGAACGAGCAAATGGATTGGGGATTAGGCATCTCATTCATTTGGTATATGCGTAAATTGCATAGGTGAGCGCTACTGCTTTTACCCCTATAATACAAAACATGGATACAAATATTAAAAGTTACATGCAGGGTGTTGGCCGTGCAGCCAGAGATGCGTCGCGGGTTATTGGGGCGGCATCTTCTGCAACGAAATCTGCGGCGCTTAAAGCAATTGCTGAAGCGGTAGATCGAGCTCGACAAGACATTAAGCAGGCCAATGTGCAAGACATGCAGGCCGCACAGAAAAATGCTATTGACCAGCCGCTTATTGAACGTCTTTTTTTGGACGATAAAGGCATTGATCAAATGATTGAAGGCCTGCTTCAGGTAGATGCCCTGAAAGACCCTGTTGGAGAAATGTCGGATTTTAGTTTTCGTCCCAGTGGCATTCAGATAGGAAAAATGCGCGTACCCCTAGGCGTAATAGGCATGATTTACGAATCTCGCCCCAACGTTACCGTGGACGCTGCAAGTCTATCTCTGAAGTCTGGCAATGCTTGTATTTTGCGTGGTGGTTCCGAGGCCTTTCATTCCAACCAGGCGATCGCCAAGTGTGTGATTGCAGGGTTAGAAACGGCAGGGTTACCCGCTGCGTGTGTACAGTTAATTAACACCACCGATCGCGCTGCAGTAGGCGAGCTTATTCAGTTAGATGACTTTGTAGACGTTATTGTGCCAAGGGGCGGTAAGAGTTTAATAGACCGCATTTCTAAAGAAGCGACTATTCCGGTAATTAAGCACCTAGACGGCATTTGTCATGTGTTTATTGATGCCGACGTAGATGTCGATATGGCAAAAAATATAGCGTTCAACTCAAAGGTTGAAAAATATGCTGTGTGTAATGCGCTAGAAACATTGCTGGTGCATGAGCAACGTGCCAAAGAAGTTTTGCCCTCACTTGCGCAACAATACATAAACGCAGGTGTCGAATTACGTGGCTGTGAGCAAGCCTGCAATATTACTCAGATGACGGCTGCCACCGAACAAGATTGGGGCACCGAATATTTAGGCCCAATTTTGGCAGTAAAAATCGTCGCAGATTTAGATGCAGCAATAGCTCATATAAACCAATATGGCTCTCAGCATACAGATGTCATTGTCACCCAAAGCTTTGCCAACTCTCGACGCTTTATTGCCGAAGTAGATTCTGCATCGGTAATGATTAATGCGTCTACCCAGTTTGCAGACGGTTTTGAATATGGGTTAGGTGCGGAAGTGGGTATATCCACAGATAAAATTCATGCTCGGGGACCCGTTGGCTTGGAAGGTCTTACCTCGCAAAAGTACGTGGTCTTCGGTAATGGAGAGATCCGCAATCGTTAATGTGCAGAGAGCGCACAAAGGGTGATTGGTATATTCGGAGGCACTTTTGATCCGGTGCATAATGGGCATACCCACGCTGCACTAGCAGTGGCTGCCGAGTTGGGACTCAGTTGTATTCATATGCTGCTGTCAGCTCGACCCGGACACAGAGCGCCGTCCCAGACCTACAATGTACATCGCTGGCAAATGCTGCAGCTGGCCTGCGCCGAGCACAGTATCCTGATAGCGGATGACAGCGAACTTAACAGACCAGGCACTTCTTATACCTTTGACACGCTGACCGCCATGGCAGCAAGTAGAAGTTCAGCCGGTGAGGATAAATCTCCGCCAGTGTGGATTCTCGGCCACGATTCTTACGTAACACTGACGTCGTGGTATCGCTGGGATGAAATTATCGATTTATGCAACCTAGTGGTGTTAGATAGACCCGGACAAATGACCCTAGAAGACCGCAATCTGGTAGACTTTTCGGCCCAGCGCCAATGCGAAAAAATAGATCATAGCAGGGCCGGGCAAATGTTAAGATTGCCGCTTCCAATGCAGGAAGTTTCAGCTACATTTGTGCGCCAGCAGCTGAGCTTGGGTCAGAGTGTTTCTGATCTGTTGGCTCCAGCAGTGAGTCAATACATTGAACAACATCAACTCTATATTACAACGGAGAGTATCGTTTGAACCCAAGTGCATTACGTGACCACGTCACCGCAGCCATCGAAGATCTTAAGGGCGTAGACATTGTCGCGTTAGATGTGGCGGCGCTCACACCAATGACAGACTACATGGTGTTGACCAGTGGCAACTCTAATCGTCATGTCAAAGCGATAGTCGACAATGTCAGCGAATCCGCAAAGGCAATTGGCATTCAACCGCTAGGCATAGAAGGCCGCGAAAGTTACGACTGGGTGCTTGTGGACTTAGGCGACGTACTAGTGCACGTGATGAATACAGAGGCCCGTGGATACTACGAGATAGAACGTCTGTGGACGGAAATGTCTAGTCGTAGCAAACCAGCAACGGAGCGCGTTGAACCAGAGTAGCGAACGTTTATTGACCAAGATCAATTTGCCCAAATGCAATGAAAATACGCATATTATCCATAGGAAATAAATGCCCAGCTTGGATCAAAACTGGGTTCGAAGAGTATGCCAAGCGCATGCCTCGAGAAATGCCGCTGACCTTGCAAGAAATGCAGGCGCCGCGCCACCATGCTGACCCTGCAAAATATCAACAAGACGAAGCGCAAAAGTTATTGGCGCAAATTGGCAAAAATGACTGGGTTATAGCGCTAGATGAACACGGCACCTCCTGCACCAGTGTTAGCTTGGCTGATGGGCTAAAGGAGTGGCAAATGGAAGGGCGAGATGTTGCTTTTCTTATTGGCGGTGCAGATGGGCTTGCCAAAGAGGTACTCAGTCGCGCTAATCAAAAAATTTCTCTGTCGAAGTTAACCTTCCCTCACTATATGGTTCGCGTAATATTGGCCGAAGCTGTATACAGGGCCTGGAGCATCAGCACCGGGCACCCTTATCATCGTGTGTGAGGATGGCTAGTTGTCACTAGAATTATCAATAAAAGATCCTGGTAGAGAACAGGAAATGTTCGTAGGCCGAGCCAAAACGCTATTTGTAATAGTAGTTATCCTGTTTGCAGTACTGATCGCACGAATGCTGACCTTGCAAATTGTCGAACACGAAAGGTATCAACTTAGAGCCGACAATAATCGCACGCAAATCCAAACTCTAGCCCCTTCCAGAGGCATGATTTACGATCGTAATGGTCGTCTGCTGGCAGATAATCAAACGTCCTTCTCGTTAGCTGTAGTCGCTGAACGGGTCGATGATGTCGACGTACTATTCAGCACCATTATCGAAATTTTGTCATTGGGCTCAGAGCAGGTAGACAGAATTCAAACCGAGTTGGCGAAACGGCGTAGGCCCGATTCCGCAGTTGTCATTCTCGAAGCACTCTCAGAAAAACAAGTGGCTCTGTTGGCCGTAAATCGTCATCGCTTAAGAGGCATTGAAGTTATTAGCCATCTTGTCCGTTCCTATCCGATGGGCGCGCTGGCAGCCCACGCCGTAGGTTCTGTGAGGCGCTTGAATAAAGAGGATTTAGAAACAGTAGAGCCTGTTCAATACAGTGGTTCTCAGTTTATTGGTAAGCGCGGGGTTGAAGCGTTTTATGAAAAAAGTCTGCATGGAAAAGTTGGTTACCAAAAAGTAGAAACGGACGCTTACGGTCGAGTGCGTCGAGTCTTAGATGTGCAAGGAGCGCAGACAGGCCAAAACTTGACCTTACACTTAGACAGCGAGTTACAGGCCGCCAGCGTCGATGCATTAGATGGTCGGCGCGGTGCAATAGTTGCGTTAGATCCGCTTACCGGCGGCGTTTTAGCAATGGTCAGCGAGCCAAGCTATGATCCTAATCTTTTTGTTAGTGGAATGTCGTCCTCCCAATTCAGAGAACTAACCAGTTCCATATATTTGCCGTTGTTTAATCGCGCAGTAAATGGCCAATACGCGCCGGGATCTACCTTTAAGCCCGTTGTTGGTTTAGCAGGTATAAGTTCCGCTATAACTAATTGGGAAGAAACTATTGAAGACAAAGGTTGGTTCAAACTACCTGGCCAAGAACGCGTATACAGAGATTGGTCCTGGACCAAGGACAATTCTGGCGGCCAAGGCGAGGTCAATCTCAATAGAGCAATTTACCGATCGTCTAATGTGTATTTCTACGACCTTGCCAGCCGCATGGAAATTGGCTCGTTGCTTGGGTTCGCAGGGCAATTTGGATTCGGTCGAAATTTAGCGTTAGACATACCTGAAGCGAGCAGTGGTTTACTCCCTACGCCTGAGTGGAAACGTAATGTTAAAAATCAGCCCTGGTATCCTGGAGACTCTGTGAACTTGGGTATTGGTCAAGGCGACCTTTTGGCCACGCCCTTACAAATGGCGACAGTTGCAGCCACGATTGCTAATCGTGGGCGAGTAGTTCGCCCCAAAATGCTCTTGTCCGGCGATGCCTCCATTGACGCAACGAATAGTGTAGATGAGCCGCCCCGAATTGTTGGGCTCAGCGAAGAAGACTGGGAGTCCATGGTAGATTCTATGGAGGATGTGGTGCATCGCGGCGGTAAAGGCTTTCGCGGAAACGGCACTGCGTGGGCTTACATCGGGCAAAAAATTGGTTACCGCATGGCTGGCAAATCCGGCACGGCTCAGGTTGTAGAGATTAATCAGGGAGAGGTCTACGACGAGGAGAAGCTGTCAGAGTTTCGTCGGAAACATGCATGGTTTATCGCCTTTGCGCCGGTTGATAACCCTACAATAGCGGTTGCTGTACTGGTGGAGAATGGTGGTGGCGGAAGTTCTGTAGCTGCTCCCGTGGCCAAAGCTGTTATTGACGCACATTTGTCAAAAGATATAGCGAGTATTCGTTAGATGAAAACTTTTCGGGTGTCAGTATGAGTCGAGATTTTCAGCGAAGCTTGCCCAGTTACGAAGTCGGACCGTCTTCAAGTTGGTATGCACGAATTCACGTTGACCCCATCTTACTGTTGTTGATAACAGGCGTCGTGCTCTTTGGCTTAGTGATATTGAGTAGCGCCGTCGATGGCAAAGACGCCCTGTTTGACGCTCAAGTACGCCGCATTGGATTAGCCTATGCGGCGCTTATAATAGCCGCACAACTGCCTCCAGCAATATACTTGCGTTGGGCACCCTTCTTGTATGTGGTGGGGCTGGTGTTGTTAATTTTGGTTTTGTTTGTGGGTGTTAAAGTAAAGGGGTCACAACGCTGGATAGACATTCCGGGCTTGTTCAGATTTCAACCCTCCGAGCTTATGAAGATCGCTGTGCCAATGGCAGTGGCTTGGTATTTACAACAAAGAGTTCTCCCTCCTTCCTTCAAACATACGATGTTTAGTTTGCTCATTATCGGCGTTCCTGCCTTCCTTATTGGTGTAGAGCCTGACTTGGGCACCAGCATTTTGGTCGCCGGGGCTGGTGTCGCCGTATTGTTGCTAGCCGGTTTGTCATGGCGTTGGATTTTCGTTGCCTTTGCGCTGACTGCGGCGGCTGCACCATTGTTGTGGCAGTTTGTACTAAAGGACTATCAGCGTCAGCGAGTTTTAACCCTATTTGACCCTCAGAGTGATCCCTTAGGCGCCGGCTGGAGTATCATTCAGTCCACTACTGCAATCGGTTCGGGTGGTGTCTTTGGTAAAGGCCTATATCAGGGCAGTCAGAGTTATCTAGATTTTTTGCCTGAAGCAAGGACAGACTTCATTGTCGCAGTGGTTGGCGAGGAGCTAGGTTTTGTTGGTGTCGCATTCTTACTCACGCTTTATCTACTAATTATTGCCAGAGGTCTGTTTTTGGCCTCTCAGGCAGGCAGTACTTTTGGGCGACTGGTGGCAGGCGCATTAGTATTAACGTTTTTTATCTACCTGTTTGTTAACATCGCTATGGTTAGCGGTATATTGCCAGTAGTGGGAGTGCCTCTGCCGTTAGTAAGTTACGGTGGTACTTCGGCTATCACTCTGATGGCAGGTTTCGGCATTATAATGTCCATGCGCACTCACAAGGCTTGGTAGGAGGAGTTTATGGTTTTTCGGTTATTTGGTATTCACGGTAAAGTTTTTTCCCGTCTCGCACTAGCTGTCCTAGTATTTGTGCAAGCAGTACCTGTATATGCCGCAGACGACTATGTTGGTCGGCCGGAGGTTGAATCTTATATTGAAGCGCTTGTTGCGGAACATGATTTTTCTCGGCAGGCATTGGAAGAAATTTTTCGCCAAGCGGAAAAGAAAGACAAAATAATCGAGCTAATATCCAGACCAGCTGAAAGACGTTTGCAATGGCACGAATATCGTAAGATTTTGGTCGATCAACCGCGAGTCAAACTAGGCATAAAGTTCTGGGAAGAAAATGCTCAGACGCTGGCCCGAGCAGAGCAGGTTTACGGTGTTGATGCCGCGATCATTGTTGCAATTATTGGCGTAGAAACACGCTACGGTCGTATTACTGGTTCTTATAGGGTGGTCGATGCGCTAGCGACTCTAGGGTTCGATTATCCGCCCAGAGCTAAGTTCTTTCTCAGTGAACTCACGCAATTTTTGTTATTAGCACGTGAGGAAGGTAAGAGCCCAATGAGCCTAAAAGGCTCCTATGCAGGAGCTATGGGTTACGGCCAATTCATTTCCTCGAGTTATCGGAATTTTGCGGTAGATTTTGACGATGATGGTGTCAGAGATATTTGGGGTAATGAGGTTGACGCTATCGGCAGCGTGGCCAACTATTTTGCGCGCCACGGTTGGCAGGGCGGTGGTGTGGTGACGCAGAAAGTGAACGTTGAGGCTACTGCAGAGATTTTGGCGCTGGCTAATAGTTCATTAAAACCCAATAAAACACTGCAACAGTGGCAAGAGCTCGGCGTGGAAATACCGGCTTCCATGAGTGAAGACATGCAGACTAACGCAATGTTAATGCGCATGGGCCAACCTGATGGCGCAGACTTTTGGTTAGGTTTCGACGACTTTTATGTCATCACGCGCTACAACCACAGTAGACTGTATGCCATGGCAGTCTATCAATTGAGCGAAACTATCCGCCAGCTTCGCGCTGAAACTAGCAAAGCCGAGTGAAGCGATTAGTTTGGATTGCCGTATTGCTGGGTCTGTTGGTGGGGTGTGCTTCGCAGGCTCCGCGCAAGGTTAGCCGTTATGACCAAGATCAAGACGCCGCGCCAGTACTCACCCCAGCCGCAATTGAGCAACTTGCTAACTTAGAAAACCCCCGCGTGGTGGATTTGTCCCCTAGTACCAGGGGAAATCCAGCAACTTATAATGTTTGGGGTAAGGATTATACAGTGCTTTCCTCATCGCAAGGCTACCTCGAAGAAGGCAACGCATCCTGGTATGGCAGCAAATTTCACGGTCGATTAACTTCAAGTGGCGAACCATTCGATATGTTTACGCTCACTGCTGCTCATCGCTCTTTGCCAATCCCCGTATTTGCTCGAGTGACAAATCTAACTAACGGTAAAAGCACCGTTGTTCGGATTAACGATCGAGGCCCTTTTCACAGCGACAGAATTATCGATTTATCTTTCGCCGCGGCAGTAAAGCTAGATTTTCATGAAAATGGCACAGCCCGAGTTCGAGTTGAAACAATCAGCGAAAGCATGGAAAAGTTTTTGCTGGAGATTGGCGACTTTGATGACCTAAGCCGTGCGCGATCAGCCAGAAGCCAGTTAGAGGTTACATCAGGTGCTGTTGTTAAAGTTGTAAAGCTAGTGGGTGCAGATGTGTATCAATTGCAGGTTGGGCCTATGCCTGGTGGCGCACCCATTGAACGTCTCAAAGCATTAGTCGCTACTCTGGGGTTGGGGCAGGTAGATATTCGCGCCGTTGAATAATAATCGGTAGTTTTTTTGTCGGCATTTCCAGCGGCGTCAATGTCTGTAGTGTACGAAAGTACCTTAGCCCCCATTCTTGCTATCTTCCGTCTAGCTAGGCACTAGAAACTGTTCGCAAAATTTCATCCCCTTGGTTGATGGATGTTAGGATACATCCCCACAGTAATAGCAATGTGCAAAAACATGCCTAGAGCCCATATTCTTAAATCCTCGATCGCTTTCGTCGTTTTGACCGCTTTAGCTGGCTTTTCAGTCGCTCAGAGCCCGCTTACCTTACCGCCGCCAAATATTCAGGCCACTTCCTATATTTTGCTTGATGCAAAAACCAATAAAGTGCTCGCCGAACAAGATTCAGATCAACGCAAAGCACCAGCGAGCTTGACCAAAATAATGACTGGCTATCTTGTCGAGCAGGAAATTAATCTAGGTCGACTAGGGGTCGAGGAAGAAGTACAGATCAGTGTTAATGCCTGGCGTACAGGCGGCTCTAAGATGTTCATTCGAGAAGGTACGCGAGTAACGGTTGGCGATCTTTTGAAAGGTGTCATTATTCAATCCGGTAATGATGCAAGCGTCGCGCTAGCAGAGCATATCGCTGGCAGCGAATTTGATTTCGCAGGCTTGATGAACGAGCAAGCAAAAGCTTTGGGCATGAATAATACAAATTTTGAAAACCCCACAGGGCTACCTGATGACAATCATTACAGTACAGCTCAAGATTTAGCCAAACTGACTCGTGCCCTAATTAACGAACACCCGCAACAATACGAGCTTTATTCTGAAAAGCACTTTAAGTACAACAATATTGATCAACCGAATAGAAACAAGCTACTTTGGCGTGATCGATCTGTGGATGGCGTAAAAACTGGCTATACGAAAGATGCTGGGTACTGTTTGGTTGCGTCTGCCGAGCGTGAGGGGATGCGTTTAATAAGTGTTGTGCTTGGTACCACCAGTGATGAAGCGCGTATGCGCGAAAGCCAAAAGCTTCTATCCTTTGGCTTTCGCAATTTCGAAACCCAAACGCTCTATAATGCAAATTCTGAACTGCGCGCCGAACCCGTATTCTATGGCACCCTTGAAAGTGTCGGCTTAGGTGTTGTTGAAGACGTATCCGTCACAGTTCCGCGCGGCTATTACAAAGATATACAGGCTGAAATTTCGGTGCCCACTCAATTAGAGGCGCCATTGACCGCAGGGCAAATTGTCGGCCGACTGAAGTTGGTTTTAGCCGACGAGGTAATTTATGAGGGTGATGTGGTGACCTTGTTAGATGTTCCCGAGGCTGGCGTATTCTCCAGGCTTGGCGACTTCGTTTTTCTTCTCTTCGAGTCGATGTTCGGCAATGACTAAAGCGCCAGAAATAGAATTCCCTTGTCGTTATCCAATTAAGATTATTTGTCGTACCGATGAAGGTGTGGCAAATCGTGTTATTGAAATAGTTCGCAAGCATGCACCGGATGTTACGCCAGATGATATAAATATCCGTAACAGTAGCGGGGATAAATTTATATCTGTACGTGTCAATTTGATGGCTCAAGGCCCAGTGCAATTGAAGGAAATGTACGACGATCTAATGACAGATAGCGCTGTGCGCATGGTTATCTGAGTGATCTTGGTTTCTGCCCATCAGTCCCTATTGATCCACCGCACGGCATATAACTAATGACAGATTCATCACCTACCTCCAAGCGTTCCGAGCAAAACCAAGTAAAGGTAGTAGATCTTGGTGAGACACTCTATGAGCCCATTTATGCCCGCATGCAGGAATTTACTCGGTTAAGAACCGTAGATTCCGCAGATGAAATTTGGCTTACTGAACATAAGCCTGTCTTTACTCAAGGGCAGGCTGGTAAAGCGGAACACATTCTTTTTCCAGGCAGCATTCCTGTGGTGCAATCAAATCGCGGCGGGCAGGTTACCTACCTGTCTCTTATACACATCTGACGCTGCCGACGAAT
>CAJXUL010000048.1 GCA_913060615.1 uncultured Gammaproteobacteria bacterium
GAGATAGGAGTCCGTCTCGTGGGCTCGGAGATGTGTATAAGAGACAGATATATTTATGACTCTAGCTTGGTCAATTCTTTGTGCAAATAAAACTGCCTAGATGTGACAAAAGATTCCAGCCGACGCAGCCGAGTTTCTAACTCCTTGCTCTGGAATCGAGCCTTGCGCAAAGTCACTGCTGGCGCAACGACAGTTGGCCTAGGCCTTGCTCTGGCTCGGTCGTGACTGCCAGAATGCTCAGAACGCCTCTCAACACTTTGACCGCCTGCCGAATCAGCGTCCGCTGGCGCGTCTGTTAGCTCATCTGTGCCCTGCATACCCTGCCAGTTAAGCCAACTGCTCGGCAGCCTATATCCTCGGTAACTCATGCGGCGCATTTTTCTTAATTGGGCTTTACTCCAACCGAAGCTCTGACTACCGAATTGACCCGCATTTTTTGACGCTCGTGCAATACCGCGCATAGCACGTCGTTCACGTCTGCGCTGTTTGCGCTTTTGTCGTCGACTTAGATCACCAGAATCTAGGTGGTCGTCCCTTTTATCGAACATGAAATAGCATATCCAATAAGCTGGAAATGCCACCTGAGGGATAAAAATAAGCCCAGTGACCGCAAGCATTCTCACCGTGAAGGTATCCATGCCGAAATAGCGTGCTAATGCTGCGCAGACGCCTGCAATACGCTTGTGATGGTCGAGATAGAGTTGGGAAGCATCATGGTCGCGCAGTGTGTCGGCAAGTTCCTGCGCAGAATCAAAACGTTCTTCACCAGGGTCAGCGTGCTGTTCGCTCTTTTGTGCCTCGAAATCGCTCCGGGGCTCACCTCTAGCCTGACTCCTTATACGTTCGGCTGCGTCCTTAATCAAAGGAATGGCGCTGTTAAGGGCATCTGTTGAACGCGCACTGGCCAGTTCAGACATACTCTCACCCAACTCTTTCATTGCCTGATTAAAGGACAATTCTTGCTCCGCAGAACTAGCCCCGGCCTCATCAGTGCCGTCGCCAGACGACTTATTAGAATCTTGACCTGCATCTTTACTGGTCGCTCTATCGGTTTCGCTATCGGCCCCTTTAGCGGCCTCATCACTCAATGCCTCACTAGGATGCCCTGAAGCAGGTTTACGCAAATTCTTATCTTGATTATCAGTCATCAGAACCTCATATATATATTGCCCAATCAACACCGCACTTGCTGGCCGAATACCAGCACGACCGTTTAGTAGTGTCTAACTGACGTTAACTAATGGGGGCTTCAAAACTACCACCACTAATGTATCCCGCGGTTAAACTTCACCGCGGCGCCAGTCCGGAGTCTGCTCATCTAATATTGTTTCAAGAGACTCAATGCGCTGTTGCATGCGCTCAGTTTGCTGCGTGAGCAGCAGCAATTCCTCGCGCTCACTCTCAGACAGCGAATTCATGCGCTTGTCCTTGCCCCGGTAGTGCATGGTCACCCATATAGGCAACACAACAAGCACAAATAGTATGGTCGGGACCATAAACGCGATCAGTATGCCTTCCATAATCTACCCCTTGCTATTGCTTATCGCTGCTAGAGGAATCTTGCTTACTTTCTGCCTCAGCGTCCCCTGCAGGAGATACGACAGGCCTCTTGCTGGCATCACCTTCGGCAACTTTAGCGCTTTGTGGTGCGCGCCCGCCCGACAACCGAGATTTCAGATCACTGAGCAAAACTTCAACATCATCACCGGTTTCTAACGCGCAAATCTCGTCAGAAAGCGACTTCTGCCCTAGGTCATAGGCCTCAATAAGCCCCTCGAGGTCGTCCATTTTGCGCTCATACAATTCGAACTGCTGAATTGCGTCATCTACGCCATTTTCGTGAAGCTTTTTACGCATACCTAGGCGCGAATGCGCAGCCTGACCGCGCAAAACGATGGCGTTTTGGCGAGCTTTGGCGTCAATGATCTTCTCTTGCAGGGTGCCAATGTCCGAATCTAGCTTATGCAGCGTGTCATCGAGCAGCGCCACCTCCTTTGTTAAGGAATCTGTAAGCGCCTGCCCACGACTGCCTTCAAGTAACGCCCCTTTAGCCAAGTCGTCGCGGCCATTGCGCACAGCTACTTCAGCCTTACGCTCCCACTCATGCGCATCAGCACGCTGCCATTCAAGCCGCCGCAGCAACTCTTTACGATCGGCGATAATCCTCGCTGAAGTGCTACGCACTTCAACCAAGGCCTCTTCCATTTCTTGGACAATAAGCCGCACCATTTTTTCTGGGTCCTCGGCCTTGTCCAAAATTGCATTAATGTTGGAATTCACAATATCTGTCATTCGGGAAAAAATACTCATCGCTATTCGCCTCCAGTACCTGCAATACAGCGCTCTAACTCACAGCGCCTGATTTAATAACTTTGACCAATTTTGCTTAAACGCCCTACATCTACCGACCGCTAACTCGTCATGCTCTACTTAAGAACAACCGTCGGTCTCAATTAAGCGCTCTTACATCCTTAGTTGGTTATGTATTTACAGAATCCGTGCCAACAATTGCAAAACGGTAACCCCATGAAATTTATAAGCTTTTTTACAAGCAGCAAAAATGGAGGGAATTTACTTGGTGAACTTAACCAACTGTTGGTCAAATTATTATGCGCAATGAAGCCGATCGCTTACTGGGCGAGTCCCCAGTATTTCTGCAAGTGTTGGAAGATGTCTCCCGCGCAGCCACGTTAAATAAACCCGTGCTTATTGTCGGAGAGCGAGGCACAGGTAAGGAAGGCATTGCCTCGAGGCTGCATTATTTATCGCCCCGCTGGGGGCAAGAATTTATCAAACTCAACTGCGCCGGCATCGCCGATTCACTGTTAGAAAACGAGCTATTCGGCCATGAACCCGGCGCGTTTACCGGTGCGACAAAAATCCACCAAGGGCGCTTCGAACGGGCCCACAACGGCACCCTCTTCCTGGATGAACTCGCCAATACTTCACTGGCAACTCAGGAGAAAATTCTGCGTGTTATTGAGTACGGGGAATTCGAAAGAGTTGGTGGCAGTAAAACCATCACTTGCAACGTAAGATTGGTCGCGGCGACTAATGAAGACCTGCCATTGCTTGCCGAACAAGGCAAGTTTCGCGCCGACCTTTTAGATCGCCTGGCCTTTGATGTGGTAACCCTGCCGCCATTACGCGAGCGAGCCAGCGACATACTGATACTCGCCGAGTACTTCGGCCTGAATATGGCAAAAGAGCTAGACCGTGACTATTTTCCTGGCTTCAGCGCCAAGGCCGAAGCTGAGTTGCAAGACTATGCATGGCCAGGCAATGCCAGAGAATTGAAAAACGTTGTCGAGCGAGCGGTCTATAAATCGGAGCCGGAGTCACTGATAGACGGTATAACATTAGACCCCTTCGACTCGCCCTTTCGTCCAAACGCTCGCCAGTGCGAAAAAACCATAATTACGACAACTAAACAGCCGGCACAGTTTCCATTAGACCTCAAACAATACTTGAAAGAGCAAGAGGTAGAGCTAATTACCGCAGCCTTGGCCAAGGCTAAACACAATCAGCGACACGCCGCCAAACTTTTACAGTTGACCTATCACCAGTTAAGAGGCTATTTGCGCAAATATGACCTTGTTTCAAGTACTGAATTGGATGAATTTTCAAAAGATTTGGAAGAAGTTTAAGAATAATTGCATCAGTACATCGACAAGTACCCATAGGTTCGAGTTACAATGCGCGCACCGGAGAGGTGGCCGAGCGGCTGAAGGCGCTCCCCTGCTAAGGGAGTATAGGTTAATCCCCTATCGAGGGTTCGAATCCCTCTCTCTCCGCCATATAACGCTTGATGAAAAAGGGGCCTTTTGGGCCCTTTTTTGTGGGCGATTTGTGGGCGAGATGAAAAGATAAAGACGCTGACTTGGTTTGAACCTCCCAAGCTAAGAGGGTTCGAAACGACTAGGGCTCATAGAGCGTTGCGAAATATGAGCGCAGGCGTTGTTGCACTGGACCGTTATTAAGGGAGCTCAAGCGAACCCAAAAGCAGATCGACCCTATGCACTATACAGGCACCTTCGGCGTGGACTATCTACCCCCTGCTAACGACCTTAGTATTTTGGTTGTCCAACTACTTGAGCACTAGCAGCAAAAGTCAAATGGCTGCTGGCACAACAATTAGGCAAGCCAATATAGAAAAAACGATTTGAAGAGCGTCCCTCCGCATTTCTTTACGCCGGGTCGCATCGACTGTGACAGGAAGGCCATTAGTGCCTCGTTGCTAATGCTACCATCAGCGATCAGAGCGTTACCATTGACGCCATCCAGTTCAATGACACCACCGCGAAATAGCATTTTGTCCTTACTGCGGAACAAACCAATGTTAGAAGAAATTTCACTTGCCTACTCGACACTACCGCTCCTCCGTCATTTGATCAGCTAAAGAAACAACGCTCCTTTATATAACCAAAATAGAAATCGCCTTAACTCAGCTCTATGTGAGGGAGTTTAGCAATTGACTAACCGACGCTCTAGACAGAGTGGCTGAATTGTCTCCCTCGAACCCACAGCCAGGTGTCATTGCTTGCCGCGCAAGTGGGGCTGGCATTGTGAGCATAAATAGAGCCGCCTTGAATTTACTTCTATGCGCTCAACTGGCGTTGCGCAACGATAGCACCCCTCACCCTGACGATCGAATACGACAAAACGATAGCGGCTACGTGCGAGGCCGTCTCGCTTTAACGCCGCAACCCGCTTAGGGCTATTTGTGATTCCGGCAGTAGCCAGCGACTGACGCGTTAGATCCAATGTGGCCCGAGACAATGCGCCAAGTTGAGCGCGAGTAAGATCACAAGGTCGATCAAACGGATGTAGTCCCGCCGCGTGAAGAATTTCTGAGCGTAAATAATTGCCTATGCCGGCGACAAAGGCTTGGTCCAGGTAGAGGGCTGCCAGAGAGCGTTTGCAGAATTGCTTGGACATCAATTGATCCAGCACATCACGCCAAACCACCGTCTCGTCTAGAGCATCTGGCCCTAACTTCGCAAGGTATTTTTGCAGCGGCAATTGTTCAGGGGTCAGTACTTCTATGTCCGAGGCACTGTAAAGAAGCGCGCTGTGGGTGTCTGTATGAATTGCTACGCGCAATGTTCTGCCGGTAGCTGGCTGCTTATCGCGCTTCACTACATACCAACGACCGTAAAGCTGATTATGACTGTAGAGCGTTAGCTCATTACTGAAGTGAGTCAGCATGGCTTTACCGCGACTACTTACGCCGACCACAGTCTCGCCGCTAAGCGCGTTATTAAAACGTTGGAGGTGTGGCTGCGAGAATATTACGCTGCGGGCCTCTTTACCATTTAGAACTTTACCAATACGCAGCGCAGCGCGTCTAATTTCTGGCCCTTCAGGCATGCTCTTTCACCTTATTTTATTGGCTGAAGTTTTGGGTTGCCACTCACCTACGCTTCTCTCTTTAGGGTTAGGCAAAGCCAAATCGTAAAATCTTATGCCACCGCCCGAACAACCAACTTTAAAAGTTCGAGCTGGCTACTCTAGAAGCCCTAGTTGAACACCACTTATGTCTACTCTTTGTGAAGCGAATAACGTGAAGCGGACAACGTGAACCAGATAAAGCAAGGCTTGCTGACAGAATGAAACAAGCGCATTGAGCGCGAGAAATCTAGCTCCTTTTAATTGCAGGGGTTGCAGCGGTTGCAGCGGTGATGCAATTGATAGTGGATTGCGCCATGCTTATAGCTTTGCTGCAAAATGGAGGGTCAATGAGTTTTAACAAATTAACATGGGGCGTGAAAGCCAGCTTTAGAAATTACGTCGAAGCCGCAGAGGGTTCAATAACCTTAAATGATGGCGCAACCCGCACCGAAGATGGCACATTTGTCTTTTTGGCTCAGCCTGACGGTGATCTGTCTATCGCAGCGGACGGGAGCGCAACGGGCGCTATGCGTTTTCAGGGCACAGTCGTTTTTGAAGCACACGGGGGTATGCTCAAGTCTACCCTTGCGGAGCTGGGTTTGGAGGCAGGAGAAAATGGACTTGTCCTTACAGTACTCGACGCGCCAATGAACAAAAGCCGTTGCGCAGTTGCAGATCTAGGTCCGGTTGAAGTCAACTCAGCAGGCGGCCTAACCATCGCCTCGAGGATCACAATCGACGGCATGTACCAGATTGCTGACAACTACCCGCCAGGTACAGAATTGGACCCGATACTATTGAACTAGACGCACCTTTTCGTTTGCGTTTGCGACTGAATTCGATGAATGCCAGTTGTGGATCGATCTTTGAGAAGAAACTCCTCGCAGAACGCGAGGAGTTTTATAATCATCAATTAGTAACTAAATAAAGGCCGATTGAGTAATCGGCCCTAGCAGTGCCTACTAGTTATTCTCAAGGTCGAAGCGATCTAACTGCATCACTTTGGTCCAAGCACTAACAAAGTCTTCAACAAAACGTGGGCTTGCATCATCGTAGGCATACGCCTCGGCAATAGCCCGCAGTTCGGAATTTGAACCGAAAATGAGGTCCACGGTGGTGGCCGTAAATTGCACGTCCTGCGTCACAGGGTCTACTCGTTCGTAAACGCCTTCAGTTGCTGCTTTGCGCCAAGGATTAGTACTGTCCAACAAATTCAAAAAGAAATCGTTGTTTAGCGTCCCAGGCCGATCGGTTAAAACGCCATGGGCCGCACCATCAGTGTTGGCGTTCAGCACACGCATACCACCAAGCAATACAGTCATTTCTGGAACGCTTAGCTGCAACTGATCCGCCTTGTCTACCATCATCTCAGCAGGCGAGCGATACGCTTGGCTAACATTGAAGTAGTTACGGAATGCGTCCGCTGTGGGTTCTAGTACAGCAAAAGACACAGCATCGGTTTGTTCTTGAAGCGCATCTACTCGACCCGGCACGAATGGTACCGAAACTTCATTGCCTGCCTCTTTAGCAGCGCGCTCTAAGCCCACTGCACCGCCAAGTACAATAATGTCGGCCAAAGACACCTGACCCCTGCGGCTGTTGTCATTGAAGTCGCTCTGTACGCCTTTTAACACGCCTAGTACACGGGCCAACTTTTGCGGCTGGTTCACCGCCCAATCTTTCTGCGGCGCTAGGCTCACGCGTGCGCCGTTGGCACCGCCTCGCATGTCGCTGCCACGGAATGACGCGGCCGATGCCCATGCAGTGCCCACTAAATCTGCAACGCTTAAGTTAGTTACTGCGATAGATCTCTTCAGTTGCTTGATCTGGCGAGCGTTCACCGGCTTGCCGGTAGTCGCGGGCAACGGATCTTGCCAAATCATCACTTCGCTAGGCACATCGTCGCCTAGATAACGAACCCGAGGCCCCATATCACGGTGAGTTAACTTAAACCATGCTTTCGCAAATGCCAGTTGGTATTCCTTAGGGTCTGCCAAAAATCGTTCTACGATCTTGCGGTACTCAGGATCGTACTTAAGCGCTAGATCCGCAGTCGTCATGACAGGCGGATTAAACTTGCCTTTCACATGGGCATCTGGCACCACGGTGTGTAGCGATTCGTCTGTTGGAATCCACTGCAATGCACCAGCCGGGCTGCGGGCTTGCTGCCACTCGAAATTAAGCAAATTTTGCAAATATAAGGTTGTCCATTGAGTTGGCGCTTGAGTCCAAGCACCCTCCAAACCGCTGGTCACTGTGTCTTCTGAATGGCCCTTGCCACAGCTATTCTTCCAGCCTAGGCCTTGTTCTTCTATCGTTGCTGCGGCTGGTTCAGGGCCCACACAAGATTTCTTGCGCGCACCATGCATTTTGCCGAAGGTGTGTCCGCCCGCAACTAAAGCCACAGTTTCTTCATCATTCATGGCCATACGCCCAAAAGTTACGCGCACGCTTTTCGCCGAACCCACAGGGTCAGGCTTGCCTTGCGGGCCTTCAGGATTAACGTAGATCAGGCCCATGTGAGCCGCGCCAAGCGGCTTCTCTAATTTGCCATCTTTGTCGTGGCGCTCGCTAGCAAGCATGGTGACTTCAGGCCCCCAATAAACCAGATCTGGCTCCCAGTCGTCAGCACGTCCACCAGCAAAACCGAAGGTTTGAAAACCCATGTTTTCCATACCGACAGTACCAGCAAGTACCATTAGGTCTGCCCAAGAAAGGCTTTGACCGTACTTTTGTTTAATGGGCCAAAGTAGCCTGCGCGCTTTGTCCAAATTGCCGTTGTCCGGCCAACTGTTGAGTGGGTCAAAACGCATTTGACCACCGTCAGCGCCGCCGCGGCCATCTAACGTTCTATAAGTACCCGCGCTGTGCCAGGCCAAACGGATAAAGAACGGCCCATAGTTACCAAAGTCCGCAGGCCACCAATCTTGCGAATTGGTCAGCAGCGCGTTGATGTCGGCTTTCACCGCCGCCAAATCTAAAGTGTTGAACGCTTGAGCGTAGTCAAAATTCTCGCCCAATGGATTGGCGCTGGCGTCGTGGTCGCGCAAAGTCGATAAATTGAGTTGTTCAGGCCACCAAAATTGGTTGGTTTTAGCCTGATCCACCCTCTTACTCGCCTTACCTGATGCCCCCGATGTATTAGCCGCACCATGATGCCCTTCACTGGCATGCAATGGTGAAGCCACCCACATTACTGACATCAGCGCGACGCCCCCTAAAAGCTTGCTTCGCATTTCTTTAACCCTCATGAAATTATAAAAATCTGTCGCTTAACGAAAAGTTGCACCGTGTATTCGCAACTTGAGTCAGAACATAAACCCCGCACACCCATAGATAAAATTGATTCTATATACTCTGATGATAGGCTTGACCTATGGTAAACGGTGTACTCAAAAGAGATTGAATACTTGTCTACTTACCCCGCGGAGACGATTTCTGAGAGAAATAGGACTGCAAATGTTTGTCCTCAAGCCCGGCCGTTCTTGCCGCAAATAGCTATCAACAAAATGTAAAGCCTCAAGTTTCGGTGATGATGACGCCACAAAATTGGGGGCGCTCGCCGGCACCCGCTTTGCATACATGACCAGTAGATGTTTAACTCTTCGCATCTAACCCCACCGAAAAATCAGGAGAGCGCTTCGTGACGCAGTCTAGTGCCGACCCATCAGTTTCTATAAGTACCACCAAAACCGGCTTTTATAAGGGTTTTAACGTATCTGTCGCGGCCATTCCGAAGGTGATCATCTTCGCGTTTATCCTTTGGATAGGCTTATCTCCAGAGCGAGCTGGCGAACAACTTGCAGCGATGCAAACTTGGTCAACCTCCTCTTTCGGTGGCTGGTATGTCTACGTCACAGCATTTTTCACGGTTACCTGTTTAGCCTTGGCCCTGTTGCCACGCACAGGCAGCATCGTTTTAGGTGAAAAGGGCGAAGCGCCGGCATTCTCACTGTTTACGTGGGTGTCTATGATGTTTGGTGCCGGCATTGGCATTGGCATGCTCACCTACTCAACCGCAGAACCCATTTTTCACTTCGCCACGAACCCAGAGACCATCCAAGGGCTGAGTACTCCGCTTGATGAATCCAATGTACGCAACGCCTACAAGTGGGCAATGCTGCACTATGGTTTTACACCCTGGGCTTGCTACGGACTAATTGGTATTTCCTTGAGCTATTTCAGTTACGTGCGAGGCTTACCTTTAACCATTCGTTCGGGACTCCAGCCGTTGTTTGGTGATGCTATGTCTGGCTGGGCCGGTCACCTAGTAGACATCGCGGCTATTCTTGCCACTTTAATCGGCCTTGGCGTGACCATTGGTTACGGCGTATCTCAGTTCGCCTCGGGCATCTTCAATATCAGCGGTATTGAGTCAATTGTCGATGCAGCTGGTAAGCCAACTTTGACTGCGCAAATCACCGGATTGGTTATCATAGTGGGTGCTTCGTGCATATCTGCCCTGTCTGGTATTCAGCGCGGTATTAAGTGGCTATCTAACATCAACATGTTGCTATCAATTATTCTTTTGCTTTGCTTCGTTGCATTAGGATCCACTTACTTCGCAATACAGTCCTTTGGCTACGCCATTTGGGACTACCTAATAGCATTGCCAACTATGTCCACTACCGTTTGGAATGATTCCAGTACAGAGGTGGGCGCTGCCCTACAAAGTTGGCAAGGATCATGGAACATCTTTTACTGGGCTTGGTGGATCGCTTTCGCGCCATTTGTCGGCATGTTTTTGGCAAGGGTATCAAAAGGTCGAACCATCAGAGAATACGTTCTGGGTGCAATAATAGTACCCTCTCTGATTTGTCTCACTTGGCTCACATTCGTTGGCGCAACCGCCATCGATCTAGAGCTCAACGGGATCGCTCAAGGGGCTATTGTTAACTCTGATATATCTGCACAACTTTTTACCACCATTAACCTTCTGTTATCGCCTAATATGGCCATAGCATTATCGGTACTTGTTGTTGTGCTATTGCTGACCTTTTTAATCACATCCGCAGACTCTGGTATTTTGATCATTAACACATTGGCTTCAGGGGGCGATGAAAGCCAAAAGCAAGGAATGCATGTGGTGCTTTGGGGCGTGATATTCGCGCTGCTAGTAAGCGTACTTCTACTCGCTGGAGGCATGGACGCATTGCGCTCCGCCATGATTGTTGGCGCGCTACCTTTCTCGTTGGTTATGGCGTTAATGGCCGTTGCGTTAATCAAGGCGCTGGCCTTTGATAGTAAGGCTGATAAGTAACCGGCACTAGACGCAGATTTAAACAATCTCTCACAATGGCTCTTGGATAGTTTAGGACTTTTCTTTTGGACGATTATTTCAACGCAGAATATTTGATTTTCTGGCAAACCGCCGTTGTCATTCTAGGCCTTATCGTCGGTAGCTTTCTCAATGTAGTGATTTATCGATTACCAAAAATGCTTGAGCTAGCTTGGCAGGCGGAGGCCCGTTTTGCCTTGGAACAAGAGCCACAAGTACCTAGCGAAACCTTCAATTTAGCGGCGCCACGATCAAGTTGCCCCAACTGCAACACGCAAATTAGTGCGCTGCACAATATCCCACTCTTCAGCTACCTGTGGCTGGGTGGAAAATGCGGGCAGTGTCGAACATCTATTTCCTGGCAATACCCAGTAGTTGAGCTTATAACAGCTTTGTTGAGTCTGTTGGTTTTTTTGAAATTTGGGCCAAACTCGGAGCTGGTTTTCGCCCTTATATTCACGTGGTCTTTAATCGCATTATCGGGCATAGATGCAAAACACTACATTTTGCCCGACAACATCGTGTTACCGATTCTGTGGTTGGGTTTGTTTGCCAACCTAAGCGGCCGCTTTGCCAGCCTTCCGGATGCAGTTTTAGGTGCCATATTTGGTTACGGTGTTTTGTGGGTTTGTTTTTGGGGTTTCAAATTAGTCACCGGCAAAGACGGCATGGGCTACGGCGATTTCAAACTAATGGCTGCTATTGGCGCATGGTTTGGCTGGCAGAGTTTACCCGCGACGCTGCTGATTTCATCCTTAACTGGCGCTGTTGTAGGCATCGCACTCATTATTTTCAACAAAAATGACCGAACCACAGCTATTCCGTTTGGACCATATATCGCAGTATCAGGATGGCTAATGATGATGTATGGCCCACAAATAAGGGGTCTTTTAATGCAGTTAATGAACCCAACCTTTTAACTCGCAATGCACAGCCCTTGGCTCAGATTGCCAGCGTAGCCGCGCACTAGGCGGATAGGAGTCCTACCGCACTCGAGCAAAGTGCAGTCACCAGAACTCGTCACAGCTTAAAGCCATCGCCCTCTAAGATACTGCATCGCCCTTCAACAAATACCTTACCGTCAGAACTGTCAGCCCGCTCTGCGTTGTAGGTCAGGCCGTAGTTCAAGCTAGCGCGGTCGATAGACAAATCAAAAGCACTAACGCCTTCCGCCACTGCAAAACTCGCTAACAATTGCCCTGCAGGAAGCTTTATGGTTACCGTCTGAGCGACAAAAACACGCTGACCTAAACCGCCTGTAAACTCAATGACGTCTAAATCGGCTGTGATTCTCAACATATGTGTATAACGCTGACCGTCCGGAAATTCAGCACCGCATACAACATATGAAGCAAATACTGGCGGCGATACCGGCGCAGATTTAATCCCAGAGATGTGCGCAGAGCTGCCCTCAAAATTATCAGAACACCCAAATAAGCTTATGAAAAGCCCGATACTGATTAGGATAGCCTGCGTAAACCTCAGCTGAGCGCCTTGGTTACACCTCTGAGTACAACTTTGCAACTTCACCTCATTGTCCATAAAAGATTCCTCAAAAAAATTCTCTAACACTGCAAATGAACACTGCAAATGAACACTGCAAGTGAATATTGCCCGCACCCCCAACTAACCTGCCGCTTACGTTTGCGTGAGATGCAGTTTTTATTTCGACCTCGCATAGCTACCAAAAGATTACAAAATATACCGTTTATTTCCTTTTTAGTACCGAATAACCGACATATAGATACTTTAAGCAACCATTAGGGCACAAAGACCCGGAGAGTTAATGCGCTTTGATACAAAGTCTAATTAACTCTCTTATTGCCCTGTTTAGTGGGTGCTTGTAAACCATTGGCAATCTGGAGAGTCTCTTGCGCGATCAAAATATAAGAACCAAAGTTGTACTGTTTTTACTCATTGTTTGCTTCAGCATCAGTACGGTTATGGGGTGGGTTGGTTATCACAATGGAAAAACTGCGATTGAAAACCTCACTTTTAATCAACTGACTTCAATACGCGCAACCAAAAGTAGCCAAATGCAGGGCTATTTAGATTTAGTCCAATCACAGATCGTCACTCTTGGAGAAAACCAAATGACGATTAACGCCATGAAAAATCTCTCGATGTCCTTCAGCAAATTGGGCGCAACCCCTGGCCAATCTGAATTAAAGGAATCTCTTATCGCTGCTGATAGCAGCCTTCAGTCGTACTACGCAAACCAATTCATACCCTCTTTAGAAAAAGGCAGTCACAAAACACAAGCGTTGACTCAGTATTTACCAGATAACTACACAACCGCGTTTCTGCAGCACCATTATATCGCAGAAAGCAGCCTCCCTTTAGGCGCGAAGAACGCCATGAATATGGCGCTAGACGGCAGTCAATACAGCGATTTTCACAATCAATATCATGCCACTTTAAACAGTTACCTAGAAAATTTTAATTTCTACGACATATTCTTAATCGACCATCGCACGGGCGACATCGTCTATTCGGTATTCAAAGAAGCTGACTTTGCGACCAACCTAAAAAATGGCCCCTACCGACGATCGAATTTGGCAACGGCATTCGAGGAGGCCAACGTACTGGGGCCTAACGATGACCCTATCTTCGTAGAGTTTGACTATTATGCACCCTCCTATGGTGCGCCGGCAGCGTTCATAGCCAAGCCGATGTTTGACGGCGATGAGCGCATTGGTGTGCTGGTTTTTCAGGTACCCATCACTCGTATAAATCAAATCATGACTGGCAATCAACACTGGGCCAGGGACGGCCTTGGCAGCACAGGCGAGACCTATCTAGTAGGTCCCGACTTTTCAATGCGCAGCGTCTCACGCTTTCTTATTGAAGACAGAGAGGGATATTTTAAAGCTCTGAAGAAGTTGGACTACCCAGCAAAAACAATTAGCCAGCTTGATGAGTTCGACACCTCTATTTTATTGCAGCGCGTTCAAACAAAGGCATCTTTTGGCGCGCTCTCAGGAAAAAGCGCAACTGCAATAATAAAGGACTATCGCGGCGTCAGTGTACTGAGTTCATACGGCCCTATTCGGTTCGGCGATCACCAGTGGGCTCTGATATCAGAAATAGACGAGGCAGAAGCTTTTGCGCCGACAAACACACTTGCAACGATACTAATTATTTCATCGCTGATAATAGCCGCTCTAATGTTGGCATTGGCGGCATACTTTTCTGGTCAATTTACAAAACCGATTATCAAACTGGCCATCGCCGCTCGAAAAATAGGCGAAGGCGCATCTAATATTCAACTAGAGGTAACCTCTAAAGATGAAATTGGCAGCCTAACCAATAGTTTCAACGACATGGTTGCAAACCTAGACAGCCAGCGACGCACTATTGAAGTAAAGAATTTAGAAAACACTCGGTTACTACTGAACATTTTGCCAGAGCCAATTGCCGAGCGACTAAAAAGCGGCGAAGCACAAATAGCAGATACCTTCTCAAGCGTCAGCATAATTTTTACCGACCTAGTTGGGTTCACTAAATGGTCTAAAGACAGACCGCCTATGGAGGTATTGTCCATGCTGGACGATTTGTTTGGCGCATTTGACGCAGCAGCAGCCAGACTGGGCGTTGAAAAAATTAAAACAATCGGTGACGCGTATATGGCGGTTTGTGGCCTACCAGTACCGAACGAAAATCACGCCAAAGTAATGGCGGAACTTTCTTTTGCAACACTGCAATGTCTCGAAGATTTCAACCAACGCAACAATACCCAGCTAAGAATGCGTATAGGCATACATTGCGGTGCAGTAGTTGCTGGCGTAATTGGCACCTCAAAATTCACTTACGATTTGTGGGGCGAAACCGTAAACATGGCGAGCCGCATGGAATCCACAGGGGTACCTAACCAAATACAAATCTCCCAAGCATTTCATGGTGCCCTGGAAGGAGAATATGCAACGACCTATCGCGGCGAGATAGAGGTTAAGGGTGCTGGCATGGTAAATACATACCTATTAGATGGCCCGAACAACGCCGATGCTTAACACCAGTGGATTTAATTCGTAGCACAAAAGCAGCAAGTGGACAGCTTGATTTTCGAGAAAGATAGATTTTGGCTTAAGCTAAACATCACAGCTGCAATTTGTCGCCATTGTAGTTTATGAATTGCCCGCTTTGTTGCATAGACAGTTCATCAAACCTATCGAGTAATCCTGCTGCGCTCTCGTCTGGTGAAATATCCCCATTGGGACCGCCCATGTCGGTTCTAACCCAACCTGGGTGATAAGTGGCAACGGCTATACTTTCGCTCGCTAGTTCATGACTGAGTGTCACAACGATGTTATTTGCGCCCGCTTTGGAAGCTCTATACGCGTAGGCGTTGGCGGCAGTGTGGGCTTGGCTGCCCATTAGTGAGGAGATTACTGCGACCTTGGCTTCTCCATCGCTGTTTCTTAAATGGGGTAAAAACGCGCGGGTGGTAAAGAACGGACTGGCGATATTAGTGACCAGGACTCTCTCAAACGCAGCCAAGGTGTTTTCTGTGCCGTGCATACCGCTGTAACCATTCTGTACGCCAGCATTACATACCAGTAGGTCCAACGGCTCGCTTAAACTGTTTGCAGCTTTTTCTAGCGATTGCTCATCCACCACATCGAGCTCAATAACTGAACAATGCTCAGAATAGTTTTTTTGTAGCGCCAATAACTCCACCGCTGACGCTGGGTTTCTACACCCGGCTATTACTTTATCGCCGCGCTTTAAAGCCAGTGTTGCTAATGCTAAACCTATACCTCGGTTTGCACCTGTAATAAGTATTGTCGCCATGGTGTATTGCCTATTTATTCTTGTGAAACAGTAGGACTAAGCGGACTTAATCATAGCTGCCATTTTTTCAGCGACCATTATGGTGGGCGCGTTTAGATTACCGTTGGTGATGTGCGGAAATATGGATGAATCTATGACTCGCAGGTTATCCACTTGGTGCACCCTACCCGCCGGATCTACTACTGACATATCGTCCACACCCATCTTACACGTACCACATGGGTGGTATGCACTCTCAGCATGAGCGCGTACGAAAGCATCTAACTCTTTGTCGGTTTGCGCCTGAGCACCTGGATTGAACTCTGGCCCGCGAATTGGGTCAAAAGCAGGCTGGGCAAAAATCTCCCGTGCGCCGCGAATGGCGGCACGAAAAACTTCCCAATCTGATCGGTGACTCATGTAGTTAAACTTAATCGCTGGGTAGTCCAGCGGGTTCTTGCTCTTCAACCTGACACTGCCGCGACTGGGCGACAGCATTGGTCCAACGTGGGCCTGACAACCATGGCCTGAAGCCTGCGAGCTGCCGTCATAGGACATTGCGGCAGGTAAGAAGTGAAACTGTATGTCGGGCTGCTCAGCATCTGGATGACTGCGCATATAACCACCCACTTCAAAGTGATTGGTGGCTCCTAAACCGCGTTGTGTCAGGAGCCATTCCAAACCGATCTTGGCTCGGCCAAAAAGGCTGAGATCTTTGTATAGCGATAAGGGTTTCGTAATGGATTGTTGAACATATACTTCTAGGTGATCCATCAAATTCTGACCCACCCCAGGCACATCGGCCTTTAGCTTTATGTCCATTTCACGCAAGTGATCTTTGGGGCCGATACCAGAAAGCATGAGCAGTTGCGGGGAGTTGATGGCACCCGCGCACACCAACACTTCTTTATTAGCAAACGCCTGCTTGGCTTTCGA
Source organism: uncultured Gammaproteobacteria bacterium (assembly GCA_913060615.1). Lineage (GTDB taxonomy): Bacteria > Pseudomonadota > Gammaproteobacteria > Pseudomonadales > Azotimanducaceae > UBA4421. Next base: position 16,376 of record CAJXUL010000048.1, read on the forward strand.
CCCAGCTGAAAAACTCACGCCTTCAGCTTTGCCTTCGTTGATGAGAATTTTCCGCACCATGGCTTTCTTAATTATCTTAAGATTACTGCGGTCTTTAGGTAAATAGGATCGCGCGGTCGAAGATCGAATACCGTCTGCAACAGTCATTGGCATGATGCCAAAGCCCTCTTGATGCCGCCCATTGAAATCATCATTGAGTGGGTGTCCGGCTTCTTTAGCTGCGGCCAAAAAATAGTTATAGAGCGGATTTTTAAGCCCTCCAGAAGTTGTACCCACGGGCCCATCATGGCCTTTGAATTCATGCTCTGAAGTTCGTTTGTCTGCCCGCTGGGCTTTCTTGAAGTAAGGTAGCACCTCAGAATAACCCCACCCTTGGGCGCCCATCTTTTCCCAACGATCATAATCATTGGCATTGCCACGGACATAAACCATGCCGTTGATAGACGAGGACCCGCCCATCAGCCGCCCTCTTGGGCAATCTAACCTTCGCCGGTCCATATT
>CAJXUL010000049.1 GCA_913060615.1 uncultured Gammaproteobacteria bacterium
GTGGGCTCGGAGATGTGTATAAGAGACAGACATTGACCTGAGTGGCGATGCCGAGTTGGTAAAACGTAAAGCAGCAAGTTACCCAACCGCTTCTCCTAACACACTGACAAAAAAGGGTCCCGGAAGACCAAAGCTGGGGGTCGTTGGTAAAGAGGTCACGCTACTGCCCCGGCATTGGGAATGGTTGGCCAGTCAAAAAGGTGGGCCGTCGGTGACCTTAAGGAAACTCATAGACGCAGCGCGCAGAGACCCGCAAATCAACGAGCAAAATAACCGCGAGCAGGCGCAAAATTTGACCTACAAATTTTGTTATGCCATTGCCGGTGACCTGCCTGGCTATGAGGAAGCATTGCGCTGCCTCTACGCCAAGGACGAAGCTGGCTTCAGCGGACAGTTGAGAGAATGGCCAGTAGACATTGCAGGACGGGCAAAGTTTTTGGCCCAAGCGGCCTGGTAAATCGCGGAAGGTAAATGGTAGAGGGTAGTTCGCGTAATGAAACTGTCAGTCTGAAGAGCACTGGTTAAAGCGTTGAATGCCCAAAATGGTAAAAAGCAAAAGGTAAAAGGCAAAAAAGAGGCAAAAGATGCGCTGGGGCTAAAAATAGTCCTCAGCGCTAACCCCCTTCAATACGCGGCATAAAAAATATCTCGCTGTCGCTCTGTAAGGGTTCGTACATGGCGTCTTGATAAATCAAACCGTCTATGGCGACAGAAGAGCGCTCAAGCAGCGGTTCTAATTGGGGCCAACGAGCGATGAGTTCAGCGATCACATCGCGATAGTTATCTACCGGCAGTTGAAGCTCTCGACAGCCATCGGCTAGCAGCGCAAAATTTTCCGACAACACCACTTTTACCATAAAAATATAATCCGTTAGGCCCTTTCAACTGAGCAGTTTATAAATCTTAATATCCATAAAAGTTCCGAGCAATGCGCAGTAATCAATGCAAGAGGCTGCACCAGAATCCGCAGCAAGAAACGCGTTAAAAACAAAAAAGGGGGCAAAGCCCCCTTTCTATTTGCCATTACAGACATCGACAGCAGTATAAATACTAACCGTCTATTTTTGCCAACAACCGTGGTGGCGATAAAGGCAGTTCACAGACTCGTTGTTGCAAAGATCTCGAAATGGCATTAGTTGCCACAGCCAACGGTGCAACGATGGGCGTTTCACCAACGCCTCTAACACCAAATGGATGCCTTGGATTAGCCACTTCTACAATGTGCGTATCAATCATCGGTAAGTCTGAAGCCACGGGGATTCTATAATCCAAGAATCCAGCATTTTGCAGAATGCCTGCGTCATCAAAAATATATTCTTCATTCAATGCCCAACCTAAACCTTGAGCTGCACCACCTTGCATCTGACCTTCTACATAGGCCGGGTGTATGGCCTTACCCGCGTCTTGAATTGCGGTGTAGCTCAACACATCTACTTTGCCTGTTTCTCGATCCACTCGGATGTCTGCAAAGTTCACTGAAAAACTTGCGCCAGCACCCTGTGCGTTAAGAGAAGCACGCCCCTGAATAGGACCACCAGTCTTAGCCGCTTTGCCTGCTAGCTCAGCAAGACTCAAAGGCTTCACGTCTGCATTCACACCAGGACCCGGTATTGCTTGACCGTCTTCCCATTCAACTTGGTCTTCGTCTAAACCCCAAGTCATAGCTGCACGACGCTTACAGTCAGCAATGACATCTTCGCAAGCCTGAGTCACTGCCATACCAGTAGCAAAGGTAGTACGACTACCCCCAGTGACATTACAAAACCCAGTACTTTCGGTATCGCCAACCTGCGCACGCACCTCTGCATATTCGATACCCAAAGTTTCAGCGGCCATAAGGCACATAGACGCTCTAGAGCCACCAATATCTGGGCTACCTTCAACCACCATGACTGTACCGTTGTCGTTGATGTGCACTTCAGCACTAGACTGCATACCCACATTAAACCAAAAACCTGCGGCTACGCCGCGGCCAGCACCTTCGGGAATAGGCGCAGAATAATTGGGATGATTCTTTGCAGCTTCAAGACATTCCCTAAAGCCGATAACAGGATACTTAGGTCCGTAGGAAGCTTGGGTGCCTTCTTCAGCGGCGTTATGTAAACGCAGATCAATGGGGTCCATATCTAGAAGTTGAGCGGCTTCATCCAATGCGCATTCAAAGGCATGCATGGCTTGAGGCGCGCCCGGTGCGCGATAGGCCGCAACTTTTGGCTTATTCACTAGCACATCGAAGGTCTCTACCAAAAAGTTCTCTAACTTATAAGGTGCGTAAATGGTCATGGCGCCAGGCATGTAAGGTGCGCCAGCAAATGCACCGGCCTCAAAAGCAATCCAAGACTGAGCAGCTGTAATAGTGCCGTCATTCTTCAGTCCCACCTTGACCCGCGCAACAGTACCCGAGGCTGGCCCGGTGGCGCGAAAAACCTCTTCGCGGCTCATAGTCATCTTCACAGGACGGCCAGTTTTTTCCGACAGCATGGTAGCCAAAGGCTCAAGATAAACAACAGTTTTGCCACCAAAGCCACCGCCTATCTCCGTTGCAACAAACTTAAGATCAGCAATATTTTTGTTCAGCATTTTTGCTGTAGCAGAACGAAACTCAAAGTGGCCTTGAGTAGAGCACCAAACAGTGCCACGACCGGTTTCATCGATATTAGCAACACAGGCGTGAGGCTCGATATAGCCTTGGTGCGCCATAGGACACTTAAACTCTCGCTCAATCACTATATCTGCTGCAGCAAAACCTTCTTCTAAATTGCCGCGCTCTAAGCGACCAATATTGGCCACATTGCTGGGGTTTTCAGGTTTTTCTGGCAGGTTGGTGAAGTTATTCTCGTCTACTAATGGCGAGGCATCCGCCATCGCCGCCACCACATCTAGTACCGGTGGCAGTGTTTCATATTCCACCTTAATGGCTTTCAAAGCTTCCTGGGCTAGGCGCGGTGTTGAAGCTGCGACGGCTGCAACCGCGTGACCGTGATAGAGCACTTTGTTTCTGGCAATAACGTTTTTAGCGATATCGGTTAACGAACCACCGCCTTCGCCGCTGGCCTCGCCTTCTAAGGCACCACCAGGGAAATCAGCGCCGCTGATAGCCGCAAAAACGCCAGGAATTGCTAACGCGCCGCTTAAATCAACGCTCTTAATCTTGGCGTGGGCATGAGGGCTACGTAAAACCTTACCGTGAATCATGTTGGGCAGAATTATATCGGCACCAAATTGGGCGCGACCTGTGACTTTATCAATGCCATCTGGGCGCACAGGGCTCGTGCCAATTTGTCTAAATTCTCTTGCTTCAGCCATTGCCAAACTCCTCAACTCATTAAGATCTATTAACCATCAAATCTAGCATGATACTGACCAGTCTGGGAGCGCCAAATCAAGGTATCGAAAAAAAGCTAGAGCAAACTCCGCAGTTAAATTCCACTTTGCTAAGGCTCGCGCTCGAGACAAGCGGCAAAAGCAAAGAGAGGAAGAGAAAGACAGGCGCGGGAACGAAAAACTTGTTGAGTTACAGGGACTCATTCCTCAACGTCAAAAACCCAGCACTGCCAGTCAAAGATTCACCAATACCCAGCACCTGCACCTGCATCTGAGCATTGTTAAGCCCACCTATGCTCGCGCTAGCATTGAGAATATTTGGCACATGGCTAATGGGTTCAACGCATAAAAACCCACCCGCTTGAGGCGCATATAGCACCGTATGAGGAAGACTGTTTGACGCGGCGAGGCGTAATTTCCAGGGTTGGTTGTGCCACTGCAACGTGGGTGCCACGCGCCTGCCAAGAAAAATATTATCAATGTTTTGACCACCCACAGGTTGACCATTGAATGGATCACCCTCAGCCCCCAGAACGATCTGATTAGTGGGTATCCAATGATCATCCACCTGCAATGTGTGGCTAAATTGACTGGTTAAAAAGGTCTGCTCCGACGCCGGGAAAAACGGGTGTAGGCCTAACCCGGCAGGCATAGCGCGCGCGCTGGTATTGGTCACCTGCAAATGAATCACCAACTCATCTGCGGTCAGTTTAAAGGTTTGGGTGGCACGAAAAGTCCACGGCCAACCGCTAGCGGCGCTGGCTGCTGCATCGTGCTCATAACTAAGGTGGAGTTCATCTACAGTCTTATTGGTCACCTGCCAAGGGGCCTGCCAACCCATGCCGTGAATGGTATTTACCTCGCTGGGAAAATTAGGCGTCAGCTCAACCTCGGAGCCTTGAAAGGAAAAGCGCCCACGGGCAATGCGATTGCAATAAGGTACCATGGGAAAGCAGGCCAAATGAGCTTCACCTGGACGCCCTTGCATCAGAATCTGATCGCCCCGACGCAAGCTCACAACGCTGCCGCCATTTTCCGGGGCCACCTCTAGGCACATGTCCCCGACAAGGAGAGTCTGGCTAGCCCTAGCGAAAGCCTCACTCAAGTTTGCGCTACTTCATGCGATAGCGAATGGGCAGACTCTTCAGACCACCAACAAAAGTGGACTGCATATAGGTGGGTTCACCCGCCAGCTCAATGTGCTCAACTCTATTCAGCAACGCCTTGAACAAGGCACTCATCTCCATACGGGCAAGGTGCTGGCCAAGGCAAACGTGGGCACCAAACCCAAAGGCCAATTGCTTGGCGCCTTTGCGGTCCACCCGGAATTCATCGGGCTCGGGAAATATTGCTGCGTCACGATTAGCCGATGGATACCAAAGCAGCGCCGACTCGCCAGCACGAATAGTCTGACCGGCAACCACACAATCTTCTGTGGCCGTACGCATAAAGTGCCGCACTGGGCTGACCCAGCGAATCATCTCATCAATTGCGGTAGGCAAATGCGCCTCCACATCACCACGCAGCTTGGCCATTTGTTCTGGGTTTTGTAGCAGCGCCAATAGCCCGCCTGCGGTGGATGAACTAGTGGTGTCATGACCCGCAGTGGCAATTATAATGTAGTAACCATTGGCCTCATGTTCAGGAATGGGCGCGCCATCTACTTCGGCATTAGCAATGAGTGAGGCCACATCATCTGTTGGGTTTTCGCGCCGAGCCTGAGTCAACTTAGCAAAATACTTTTCAAAGTCTAAAACCACGTCCATAAATTCCATCATGTCGAAGGAACGAGTGACGTCAGGGTCGGTGCTGCCAAACAATTCCTGCGTCAACTTGAGCATTAATGGCTCGTCTTCCTCAGGCACGCCGAGAATGGACATAATCACCCGCAGCGGAAACCACATGGCGACATCTTTGACAAAATCACATTCCCCACCCATGTCCGCCATACGCGACACATATTGGTCGGCCAATTCATCTACACGGCCCTGCAACTTGCGCAAGTTACTGCCCATAAACCAACCTTGGGTCAGGCGACGGTACTTCATATGATCTGGGTCATCCATTTGCACAAGGGACCTCACCAAGTGCTTGCGCCCAGACATTTGCTGCATAACCTCATTGACCATTTGCAGGCCTAAGACCGGGCGCGGGTCGTTAATGAAGACCTGCTTGTTGCCTTCAATTTCTTTAATGTCGTTATAGCGGGTGACGTTCCAAAAAGGTTCAAAGCCCTCGGGGGACAACTGTTGCAGCGGCGCGTTCTCGCGCAGCCAAGTGAACTGGTCATGGACCCACTGCTCGTCGGCCCAGTTAGAGGCGTCTACCAACGCATTATCAAGCTCGGGGGACTGCGTAATTACTTGCATAGATTTTCCTCTACAACTTAACCAAATGATTAATCCACTTTATACTAAACCATTAATTTGTGTATTGACCCCAATATGACCCATAGAAGATCCCGAGAACCCCAAAAGATGACTCATAAATGATCTATCTCGAAAAAATATGGACCATTGGTTCGGCCAAGTTCGGCTGGACCCATGATCTAGTTTTTGACGACAACCAGCCTTATTTGGAACGCTGGATCATATGGTTAGGCTTCACCATACGGTTACACAAATTTCATAAGGGCGATGACGACCGCGCCTTTCACGACCACCCGTGGTGGTTCATCACCATGCCCTTTAGCGCCTACTTAGAGAAGACGCCAAAAAGTGATGGCTTAGTTGAGGTAAAAGCTTGGCGTCCGCACTTTCGCTCGGCCAAACACAGGCACATTGTGCATCTACTCGGCGGCAAGCCGGTGTGGACCTTTATCATCACAGGCGGCAAAAACAGTGAATGGGGATTTTGGGAGGGCGAAAAATTCACCCCCCATGAAGCGTGGCTAGACCGACGAGATAACGCTAACTCAACCTAAGATCTGCTAAGACTAGTCAGTCCGCCACTTGTTGCCGACTGTCGAAATAGTTCTTCGCAAACACGGCTAAAGCCAAGAACAAGCCAATGTAGTGACTCACGTCGTTGGGATAAACCAACAGTCCGGCTACCAGTAATGATGCCCAACGAGAAACGCTGGCCACATGAGTAAACAAATAACCTTCCACACAAACCGCTACGGCAACGATCATGGTCATTGTAACCACCCCTGCCCCAAGCACCGGCGCCCAACCGAATTCTGATGTTAACAACAGTGGCGAGTAAGCCATCATCAACGGAATAACAAACAGGCCGTTAGCCAACTTAAAGGCCTCCACTGCCGAACGCATGGGCGCAGCTCCGGCTATGCCCGCTCCGGCAAAGGCCGCCAAGGCAATAGGCGGAGTAACGTTAGAACTCTGCGACAACCAAAATATAATCATGTGCGCGGTGATTAGCGCCAAACCCAGCTCTTGCAAAGCCGGACCGGTCATCACAGCCAAGACAATATAGGCAGCCGTCGCCGGCAAGCCCATACCCAGCACTAGTGCTGCAATAGCCACTAGCAACAAGGCCAGCCACAGCTGCCCACTACTGAGCGATACAACAGACTCGGTAAATTGTAAACCAACCCCAGTCTGACCAATAACGCCTACAACAATGCCAGCTACCGCGCAGGCAATAGAAATTGAAATAGCCAGCATTGCCCCTTGCTTAAGACCCTCGACCAACTGCCTTAAGCCAATACGCGTATGCTTGCGCAATAGACTTGCCACCACTACCGCAGCAGTACCTGCCACACCCACCAATACGGGTGAGTAGTTCCATAACAACAATGCGGTGATCAATCCAAGAGGCAGCATAAAATGCAGACCGTTAACAAACACACCCCAAGCACCCGGCTGCCCCTGCATGCCCTTAAAGCCAGCTTTGGCTGCCATTAGGTGCACGTATAAAAGTACTGAGCTAAAGTATAAAACCGCGGGCACCAGTGCGATCCAAACAATTTCGCCATAAGGGGTTTTAGTGAACTCCGCCATGACAAAAGCACCGGCACCCATAATTGGCGGCATGATCTGACCGCCCGTGGACGCAGCCGCTTCTATACCCGCCGCCTGCTCTGGCTTATAACCGAGCTTCTTCATCATAGGAATTGTTAGCGACCCCGTAGTCACGGTATTGGCGATGGCACTGCCAGATATTGAACCCATGGCCGCTGACGCAAGCACTGATGCTTTGGCTGGACCGCCCCGGTACTTACCCGCAGCGGCAAAAGATAAATCAATTAAGAACTGTCCCGCGCCGGTCACCTGCAAAAACGCGCCAAACAATACAAAACTAAACACCGCACCGGCAGCAATACCAATGGGCGCGCCATAAAGCCCGGCCCCAGTGAATACTTGAAAGCGAATAATGCGCTCAATACTAAAACCCTTGCTGGCTAGGACATCTGGCAGCACATTGCCAAATGCGCTGTAAATCAAAAAAACCAAACCCACCACCGTCATCACAACACCCACCGAGCGCCGAGCCATCTCCAGGGTGGCAACAACAATAATTAGGCCGGCAGCAAAATCTTCATTACTCAGGCCATTCAACAAGTGTTCTATAGAGCGATAGTCAAAGCTCAAAATTCTTTCACTGGCCCAAAGCACTGCAAAGATGGAAACAAAATCTAGCCAGCGCAAAGCGCTAACCTGAGTACTAACCTGAGTACTCAGTGGATAAACCAGGAAACCCAGGCATAAAATCCAGCATAAGTGGATTGGCCTAAAGTAGGTGGCAGGTTGCAGCCCTAAGACCGCTTCAAAAGGCAAAAACTCTGCGGGGAAAAATCCGGCCAAAGGTTGCCACAACTGGAAAATTGATAAACCTACAGCGGCCAACAATGCAATGCGGCCGACTAGCCAGTGATCTCTATTATGTTCGGACAACATCTTCTAACCCATCTCCGCCGCGTTCATCATCTGTCAGCACCGCTAGCCAACTCTGCGCCAGCTTCATTACACGCAGCATTCGGATCTTTCAGGTAGCGCTGGGTACCGGGGTGCAATGGCACCGCCGCCAGCTTATGAATATTCGCCACCGTCATGGCCTTGGCCACCTGGGAGACTTTGAGTAATTTGTCACGGCGTTGGTAGAGCTTGCAAGTCAGGGCAAAGCCCAACTGCTCTGGCATATCTTCATGCACAACAATGACACTCCAAATGCCAAGTCCCGAGGTGTCTGTGTCTATGCCGGTATAGGTGCCGGCTGGAATAACATAGCCCGCGTATGCAGGAAACTGCTCGCCGAGTCGTTGCAGTTGCGTTTCACTCAAGCTGATCAATTTGAGATCTCTAGTCACTGCAAGTTCAGTGACAGCAGCCAGTCCCAAACCACCCACAACAAAACCGGCATCAATGGTGCCGTCTTTTAGCGCGGAAGTGGATTCACCAAAACTCAAATAACGCACGGCAATTTCTTCCATACCGATGCCCAGTCCGGTAAGCACATTTTCTGCCGCAACAGCTGTACCGGAACCTTGGGCGCCAACGGATATACGCTTGCCGCGCATATCCTCAAGACTGTCAATGCCGTTATCAGCCAAAGTAAGAATGTGTACGATATTTGGGTAGGCGGTAAACAATACGTTCAGAGGCAAAGGCTGAGGAAAACGCCCCTGCCCTTTGTAGGCGTCGGTCACCACATCTGCCATGGCAATGCCCATATCACTTTCACGGCGAGAGACCTGAATCACATTGATCACAGATCCGCCAGTGACCTCGGCCTTAACATTCACGGCATCCAACTCCGCCGACCAGATTGAAGCCATGCCGCCGCCAATAGGATAATAGAGTCCAGCAGGGCCGCCTGTGGCAATAGACAAGGTCTCTTGTTTAGCACCACAGCCCCAGAGCAAAAGCTGCGCGAGGAAAATAAAATAAACAGCAGGTTTCATAACACTTCTTTATTCCGACTAAAAAATAACTACTTTATATCTTTACCAACACCCTTGTGCGCGCCCTTGCGTAAAGACCCATACATCAGCTCCTCTACAAACTCCACACACTTAAACTGTTGTATTTGCGCGTCCGCCCCCACGCGGCGATACAAAGTCATTTGCATCTGCCATGGCGCGGTGAAGGTTTTATCATCCTCAATAGTCACATGGTAATCCATGGTGTAATCGCTAGTGGGCGTGTAACGCTCAATGACTTTCATCACATCGCTGTGGTGATTACCGGCACGGTCGAACCAAGTTCGATCATTTTGGCCCGTTACCTCAATAACCAGAGTATCACCCTCCCAATAACCATAAGACTGACCCATCCATGAATCAATGGGTGCCTCGCCTGGATCTGTGAGATGGATATTGCGCACGGCACCAGCATATTCATATGAGAAAAATATGGCGCTTTCACTGTGCAAAATCTGCAAAGGGTAGGACATGTAATTGGCCCGAGGAATACCGGGCAAGTAGCACTTAATTTCAGGGTCACTGGTTAACCACGCGGCTTGGTTTTGCAGCTTTTTCGCCAGACCTTGTTCGCTGTAGGGGATTGTGTCACCCACTACCACACCTAACCCACCTGGCACTGAACCCAGCGAGCCAATGGCAACAATAGACGGCGCAGGTACGAGGCCCAAATCGCCCTCAACCATAGCCAATGATGCACGAGCAGCATGAGGTTCTATATCGTAGTTAGCACGATTAAAAACCTGCCAAACTCCATTTAAATTGGGCTTGCCACCGGGTCCACGGGGGGCCAAGTAGTCATCGGCTACCACAGCATTGACCAAGCTCATAAGCATTAAGCCTGAAAAAATACGTGCTAATAAAATCATCCAATTCCCCAATTCGTCTTTTATCAGATCTTTCTTTTCGACATCCAATACATGTAAATAGCACCAGCGTGCCTGTGGTTGCAGCGAACAAAAGCTGCTCACAAAAAGCTGCTGCGAGTCGGAAAGGTTTTGTCAAAAAAATCACCACCACCTTAACCGGTATAAGGGCGAGGGCCAACTAGCTACCATAGCTAACTGGAACAACTAGCAAGAACGGCTGCCAGATGGCATAGGCCAATTAAGCAGCCTGATTATGGAGGCAGGGGAAAGAGGCTTATGAAAAAGGCTTATGAGAAATGCCGATGAAAGAGCCTTGTAAAAGAGAATCGGCAATTATCAATACGCATGATAAGCCCCCGCACCTAGCCTGGATTAGCACAAACTAACCAGCGCAAACCTTCTCCGTCCAAATAAACGTCCAGAGATTTTAGCCGTCTATCTGCGCTAAGAAACCCACTCCACAGCTCTCCCCAGCATGACAGCACCAGTGCCATCTCTGCTTCATCCAAGCCACGGACTATGCGCAGACCGCCGTGCACCAGAACAACTCCAGCACTGCCTTGATCGTCTGCCATCACCTCAACTTGATCATCCATGGCTCGAAACAACCGCGCCAAAAGCATAGCGGACCGCGCTAAATCCTCCTCCGCGGACGCCCCCTCTTCTTCAGGCATCTGCAAAAGCTGGGCTGTCTCGCGCGCGTACTGCAAACCAATCAATCGCGCAGCCAACTCGCCATGACGCTGGGCCTCTTCAGTCCCAATCACAGCCGCCAACTCGATCAAGCCATTGCGCAGATATTCCATTGGGTAATTACGCTGGGCTTTTAAAAGCCGCACTTCATCCCATTGCCCTTTTGGCGCTTGGGGCTGTTCAGCAGACTTAAAGGCAGGTGGTCGTTCATGGCGAGCATAGGTAAGGCGTTCGTCGGGCAATAGGTCGCGGTCGAATTCTTTAAAGTAACCACAGAGGCCAAATTCTCCGGTCATGTCTTCCGAGACGCAAACAAAACCCAGCCGAGGATTTTTTAGCGATACGCCATTGTGCCCATACCAGCCCTGCAAGAAACCACGACTCACTGCATCAGTGACGCCGCAGATGGTAGGCCCGGCGTACATCCAGCGGGGATAGCGAAACCGCACCCAAGCCTTAGTATCGCTTTCATACATGTACTCCACTGGCACACCGCCCATGCCATTCGACAGCGTGTGGTATTGAGCGCAAGCAACAGCATGGGGCAATTGGTCTAAGCCTAACTTGTTAAAACTGGTGAGAAATTTCGCTTCATGCTGACGGCGAAACAGCCGCAACATCCACTGCTCCATGACCTTCTCACCCAGACGGGTGGAGACCATTAATTGTAGGCCTAAGAAGTAAGCGTGGTAGAGATTGGCTAGGGCGGCTAACCCTTGAGTATCCAGGGGTAGGTTCGCCGATTGATCTTTGGCCTGCATGTAGTAATTATCCTTGACGGTGAATGAAGCGCCTTGCACTTAATATAACCCGTCAGTTTGAATAATTCCTATTCCCCGATGAAATCTTCATTCTTCGACTTTCAACTTCAATCCACGAAGCCGGTAATTTGTGCAATTTTATCGAAAACTCTCTACAGGTTCTAAATTCAAAACAGATTCAAACCGGTTCAAAAAAGTGCGAGAAAAGTGCGAGAAAAAATCAAGAGGAGCCTCGAGCTTTGCTAATTATGGTATCCCGGCAGACGCTCCTTATCCTCAAACAAGGAAAATGGCGCAGTGTCGATTTCCTCTGAACTTGGATAAGTAAAATACTTAGCATCGCCCTCTTGCAGCTTGGCTTTCAACGCCTCGCCATTTGCAATTGAATCAATTGCAGTGAGCACCTTAGTACAACCATTGCGATATAGATTGAGCACGTTCCAAAGATAAGATTTGTCATAACGGGCGGAGGTTTGCGAGCGAGCAATAATCGACCCACTATCAATGCTGGAATCCTCAATAAAATGCAGGGTGGTACCGAGGTTTGCGTCCCCATTGGCCATCGCCCTAAAAGTCGACATAACCCCCTGATAAGCAGGCAATAGACCAGAGTGTAAGTTCATCACAGCAAATTTAGGCACCTCGATGACCGGCGGTTTTAGTATCGACATGTGCCTGATACTGACGACTAGATCTGGGGCAGATGCCGTAAAGGTTTGAAAGTCAGCGCCGTTGATGTCGTTTAATTCAATTGCACCTAAATCACTGAAGCTCGCAAGACGAGTGTTTTCCGCTAAAACCTTTGCCTCGAATGCTGCAAGGCTTTGTAGCGCTGTTGGAAGAGTTTTGGGTTGGGCTTTTAATTGCCTCGCTGATTGAAAAGAAAACTCATTCGGCGCAGGGGTTTTACGTGTATAGAACAAAGACACTTCGTGCTGTTTGCAGGAAGGCAGTAAATAGTTTACGGCCAACAGCGCGGCAAGATCGTGATTAACCAAAATCGTCAATTTCATGCCTTAGCCCAACTCACCTTATTCAATTAATTCTCCACAGACAAAGTTGAACGTAGCGCGCGACTAACGACCCAGACTGCCCTGCCACATCCAGATTCGTTCATGAACATAAAAGATACCAATCTTAAACACGAACTCAATGCCGCCGATGAGCGCTGCGGTGTCTAGCCTGCCTGTCACCAAATAAGCTATGACGCCGGTTGTTAGTGTGGCGATGACCCGCCAAGAAAAAGCTTTAGCCACACTACGTAAATGCGAATCACCCTCAGGTGCTGCTTCATTTTTCACTGCATCACCCACAGTTTTAAGTCAACGCCATAAGTTTGTCTACACACTGCTCAACACTCAGCGCATCCGTGTCGAGAATAAGTTCTGCGGTTTCTGGCGCTTCATAAGGGGAGTCTATGCCAGTAAAGTGCGGCAACTCACCTTGCCGAGCTTTGCGATAAAGGCCTTTAGGGTCCCTGCCCTCGGCAGTTTCCAATGAGACATCTAAAAACACCTCAATAAATTCGTCATCATCGAATAGGCTTCTAGCCATATCTCGCTCAGAGCGAAACGGCGATATAAACGCGGTAATCACCACTAACCCGGCATCTTTCATCAGTTTGGCTACTTCTGCGGTACGTCGTATATTCTCTACACGATCAGCTTCGGTGAAGCCTAGGTCTTTATTGAGTCCTGTTCGAATGTTATCGCCATCTAAGATATAACTGTGCACGCCTTGGGCCTGAAGGGCTTTTTCAAAGGCATTGGCAACGGTAGATTTACCTGACCCACTCAAACCCGTTAACCAAAACACCTTGCCTTTATGACCCATCAACTGCGAACGCGCCTGTGTGTTCACGCTGTGATCTTGGGGGTACAAATTTTGTGCACGGCGCAAACCAAAATTGATCATGCCCGCGGCCACAGTTGCATGGCTGTAACGGTCCATCAAAATAAACGAACCCATACTTGCGCACTGAGCATAGGATTCATAAGGAATGGGTTGGTCAACGCTCAGTGACACACGGCCGATATCGTTCAAACCCAAACTGCGGGTAGGCAACTGCTCTAATGAATTAACGTTATATTTGTAACGAATCTCGGTCAGGGTGGCGTTAATGCGCGTTGCACCCAGCATCAACCAGTAAGACCGGCCCACATAACCGTTATCTGCCTCCATCCAAACCAGTGACGTATCGAATTGGTCAGAAACATCACACACATCGTTCGCGGCTACAATCACGTCACCGCGAGACACATCCACTTCGCGGTCTAACGTCAGTGTCACGCTCTGACCAGGCAGCGCATGATCCAAACTGTCTTTGAACAAAACAATGTCTTCAACAGCGGCCTCTTGGCCACCGGGCATAATTTTTACTGCGTCGCCTTTGGCGATGCTGCCAGCCGCGACCGCGCCGGAAAATCCACGAAACTCTGCATTAGGACGATTCACCCACTGCACTGGAAAGCGAAAACCATGTTCGCTATTCAAGCGACCTACTTCTACGGTCTCTAAAAACCCCAGCAATGTTGGCCCCTGATACCAAGGCATCTTAGTTGAGCGTTGAATAACGTTGTCGCCCTTGAGCGCAGATAACGCAATGGGCGTAATACTCTTAAAGGTCAGCTGCTTGGCAAATTCGTTGTATTGCTCGGTAATCTTGTGAAAGGTTGCTTCATCATAGTCCACCAGGTCCATCTTATTGATGGCCAGCACCACATGAGGAATACCCAGCAGCGAAGTCAAAAAAGAATGCCGCCGAGTTTGCGTCAAAATGCCCTGTGAGGCGTCAACCAAAATGACCGCCACATCTGCGGTAGATGCGCCGGTGACCATATTGCGCGTGTATTGTTCATGCCCGGGGGTATCAGCAACAATAAACTTTCTGTGCTCGGTACCAAAAAATCGGTAGGCCACGTCAATGGTAATGCCCTGCTCGCGTTCAGCGGCCAGACCGTCTACCAAAAGCGCAAAGTCTATATCGCCACCCTGCGTACCTTGGCGCTTAGAGTCGTTTTTCAGCGCGGTGACCTGATCGTCAAAGACCAGTTGCGCCTCGTAAAGCATGCGTCCAATGAGGGTACTCTTGCCATCGTCCACACTGCCACAGGTAATAAAGCGCAAAAGGTCTAATTCACTCTGCCCCTGCAAATATTCATCCACACGACGACGCGCTTCTTCTGGCGATAAATTTTCTATCTGGGTTTGCACTAGAAATACCCCTCTTGCTTCTTCTTCTCCATGGAAGCGGATGAATCCGAATCAATGGCCCGACCCTCTCTCTCACTGGTCCGGCTATTGAGCAATTCTAAAACGATTGACGAAAGATCGTCTGCATCAGACTCAACTGCCCCAGTAAGAGGGTAGCAACCCAATGTGCGAAAGCGAATCAATTTACTTTCAATTTGCTCATCAGGTGCCAGTTTGATTCGATCATCATCCACCATCACCAACATGCCGTCGCGCTCCACCACCGGTCGTTCGGCGGCAAAATACAGCGGCACGATAGGAATTTGCTCCCGGTAAATATATTGCCAGATATCTAATTCCGTCCAATTGGACAATGGAAATACCCGAATACTCTCGCCGGGATTTTTGTAGCCGTTGTATAAGCTCCACAACTCTGGTCTTTGATTCTTTGGATCCCAGCGATGATTGGCATTGCGGAAAGAAAAAATGCGCTCCTTAGCCCGACTCTTTTCTTCGTCTCGACGCGCACCACCAAAGGCCACGTCAAAGCCATGCTCATCTAACGCCTGCTTCAGTCCCTGAGTTTTCATCACATCGGTATGAATGGCGCTGCCATGATCAAAAGGGTTAATGTTCTTCGCCACGCCTTCAGGGTTCACATGCACGATAAGCTCCATACCGCTTTCTTTCGCCATATAGTCACGAAAGTCGTACATGGCCTGGAACTTCCAACGGGTATCTACGTGCATTAAAGGAAACGGTGGCGGGCTTGGGTAAAAGGCCTTGCGCGCTAAATGCAGCATCACCGAACTGTCTTTGCCCACGCTGTATAACATCACTGGATTTTCAGCTTGAGCCACCACCTCACGCATAATATGCATGCTCTCCGCTTCCAAGCGGTCAAGGTGGGTCATTTCTTTGCTGGAAGCCAAACGACCTGCGGGTTGCGCATTGGGGCTGGCGCTCTTTTTCTGCAACACGGCAGATATTGAGGCGGACTTGGGCTGGTGAAAGGCACTCAAGCCAATAGTTATGCTCGCTCCCAAAGGCAGCGTGATGTTGTGCGTTTTCGCTTGGGCAACCCATTCACGGCACAACTCAATGCTTGAACCAAAAGGCCAGACCAAACCAGATTTGCCACCTAGGGCCAATGCAAGGGCGTCCGCAATATGTTCAATGGCATAATTCGGCGGCAAAAAGCGCCACTGGCGAGATAGTCTGCCGTCATTGAGGACCAAGATGGGTCCCAATTCACCGCTGACAATTTGCAGAAAGAATACCGGCTGTCTTTTACGCTTAGCCACCGCCTGCAGACTATCGACCACTGCGCTTTTCAGCCCCCGGCCGTCTTCATCCTGAAGCTGGGCAAGACTTACCGCTTTGGGCAACCAAAGTGCAGCTTCTAACCAACGCTCGGTAGAGCGCAGAGAGCGCTCATC
Source organism: uncultured Gammaproteobacteria bacterium (assembly GCA_913060615.1). Lineage (GTDB taxonomy): Bacteria > Pseudomonadota > Gammaproteobacteria > Pseudomonadales > Azotimanducaceae > UBA4421. Next base: position 16,160 of record CAJXUL010000049.1, read on the forward strand.
TTCTGCTGCGAGAAAAACTTCATGTACGCGCGCTATATCCCAAAAACCACCCTCTATCGGGTTGTCGTGAAGGGCTTGAGGAATTTCCATGATCCGTACCACTGCCTAATAAATATGTCGTGAAATGCATTATTCACATATTTACCGCCACTAACAGCGCTTAGATAGAACTTTTGGCTATTTATATACTCAAATTTGCATATTACGACAAAGTCAAAAGCCTGCCACCATGCCCTCTTTTCTATGGTCAGACCCACCCACATAACCGTCGGCTAACTTCTGAATAATTTGGGCACCACCAAATGTGCTTTCTTTATCGTCATAGCGCACCTGATGCCCACGATCTTTAAGGTCCTGGGCAACCGATTCGGCAATCCCCTCCTCTAACCCCACACTCATATCTGGATAAACATGCCATCGTGGCGCATCACTGGCAGCCTGGGGATTTTGCCCGTGGTCGCAAATTCTATTGACCATTTGCACATGCCCCTGATGCTGCATATGCCCACCCATCACACCGAAGCTGAGTAATGGCGCGCCGTCCTTCGTTACAAAGCCAGGAATAATCGTATGGAAAGGTCGCTTGTTGGGTCCCACACAGTTGGGATGCTTAGAATCAAGCACAAACCCAGAACCCTGTCTCTTATACACATCTGACGCTGCCGACGAATAGAGAGGTGTAGATC
>CAJXUL010000050.1 GCA_913060615.1 uncultured Gammaproteobacteria bacterium
CGAGATAGGAGTCCGTCTCGTGGGCTCGGAGATGTGTATAAGAGACAGCAATAAGTGTATCTAATTTGTCTGGAAAGCCATCAATAGTGGTTTTTAGGTCAGCTGAAGTTGCTGCTTGCCATATTTTTTCCAGTAATCGGTTGGGGTCATCATAAGTCAGGTTGTCTTTAAGGGGTTCTGCGAACAAAAACGGATCCTGAGGCACCATGGCAACCTGAGCGCGCAACTGAGACAAGGGGAAATCTTTGACTGGATGGTCGTCGATCCAGACGGATTCAGGTTTTGGATCTATAAGTCTAACTATTTGTTTGAGGAGGGTGGTTTTGCCACTACCAACTCTGCCCATAATGGCAACTGTTTCGCCTCTAGCAAGCGTAAAGGAGATGTCTTTAAGTGCCGCCGTGGCCGCGCCAGTATAGGTATAACTTAAGTTTTCAATGCGTAAATTGCCCGCGATAGTGGCGGGGGTGTTGCCGCTTGGCTCATCATTGATTTCTGGCGGTCGATCAAACACTTCAAATAAGCGCCTGCTTGCAACAGCGGCCCGTTGAAATAAGTTGATGATAAAGCCGGCTACCCGAAAGGGTTGTACAACCATGCCTACTAACATGAAGAAGGCGACAAAGTTACCGATGGGCAGTGTGCCTTCCAGTACTTGGTAGCCGCCGTAGCTTAATATGGTCAGTGAACAGACTGCTGCCAGGCTGGGCATCCAAGACGCCATGGCTGAATTGATGCGACCTTGTTCGTAAAATACGTCGGCGTAGGCTTGATTAGTTTGGCTAAATCTATCTATTTCATTGTCTTCTTGGACCATGGCTTGAATGGTTCTAATGCCGGATAGATTTTCCTGCGTGTGGGTGCCTAAATCAGATAGTCGTTCTTGTACTTGGACTGAGGCGACGCCCATGGCTTTGGATGAATACTGTGCATAGAAAAATATGATCGGCATGGGCGGCAGCAGCAGCAGCGTCAAAACAGGCGAATAGTAGAGCATGAATCCGAAGCCGACTATTGCTGCATAGATCAGAATAATTACAAGGATTGTACCCATAGATATTAGGCGTTGGATCAGTGATATGTCAGCTACAGCTCGGGTCATCATGTCGCCAATACTGTATTGACCGAAAAATTCTGAGCCTTGTTGTTGGAGTTTTTCAAACAGTTGTTGGCGCAGATCATAAGAGACCTTTAACGCGACCTTCCGGACATTGAATCGTGCAAAGGTCACCACACAGTATCGTGCAATGACGGCGCCAATGATTCCAAACACTTGCATGCTTATTTGATAATCGCCACTGGCCATTTTGTTTATTGCAACAGCCGTGAGCGCAGGAACCATTACCTCAAACAGTCGAGCGACACCGAATGCACCTATGCCGGTAAACAGGCCAGCTTTATACGGCAAAATAAATTGTTTGAGCTGCCATAAAGCCGCCAACATGCTCTTGGTGGGTAGACGTTTTTCTTGATTCTGCGGCCCCACTAAAAGTTGGCGCTATTCGGCGTGCGTGGGAATGGAATGGCGTCGCGAATGTTTTCCATGCCAGTTATGTATAGCACTAAACGTTCTAATCCAAGACCAAATCCTGCATGAGGTACTGTGCCGTAACGTCTTAGGTCGCGGTACCACCAAAGCTCTTTAGCCAATGCTGGGTCCATGCGTGCGTCAAGTACGTCTAGGCGCTCCTCGCGTTGGCTGCCGCCAATGATTTCGCCAATACCGGGCACCAATACGTCCATTGCTGCAACTGTGCGTTCGTCGTCATTAAGGCGCATATAAAAGGCTTTAATTTCTTTCGGATAATCAGTGACCACTACTGGACCTTTGATCACTTCTTCAGTGATGAAACGTTCGTGTTCAGATTGTAGGTCTGTACCCCAGCTTACTGGGAATTCAAATTTCTTCTTGCTTGAGGTCAGTAGCTCAACGGCTTCGCTATAGGTCATTACCGTAAAGGGGTTGGCGGTGACGTTGGTCAGGCGCTCCATAACTTTATCGTCTACACGCTCGGCAAAAAATGCCATGTCCTGTGGGCATTGCTCTAGTACTTTGCTAATAACGTGCTGCAAAAAATGCTCAGCTAATTTGGCATTGGAGGCAAGGTCGGCGAAAGCAACTTCCGGTTCAATCATCCAGAATTCTGCTAGGTGCCGGGTGGTGTTTGAGTTCTCTGCTCTGAAAGTTGGGCCGAAGGTATAAACCTTACCAAGAGCGCAGGCGTGGCTTTCAAGGTTCAGTTGCCCTGAAACGGTAAGAAAGGTTTCAGTACCAAAAAAGTCGTTTTGATAGTTGGGTTTTTCGCCAACACCTTGTTGCATCTGGTCCAAAGTGGATACTCGAAAGAGTTCCCCTGCACCCTCGCAATCACTAGCGGTGATGATTGGTGTATTGACCCAGTAGAAGCCTTCATCGTTGAAGTATTGATGCACTGCGGCGCTGATGGCGTGCCTTACTCTGGCTATTGCCCCAAAGGTATTAGTGCGAGGGCGCAGGTGCGCTACGGTTCGTAGGTACTCGTAGGTGTGTTGTTTTTTGCTCACAGGATAGCTTTCTGGGTCGTCTACCCAACCAACAACCTGCACTGAACTTGCCTGTATTTCTCTATCTTGGCCTTTGCCAGATGATTCTACTAACGTGCCGGTGATTACTACTGAGCAGCCGGTGCCGAGCAATTGTACATCTGCATAATTGGCTAAGTTTTCGTCGGCAACAGCCTGGATGGTGTCAAAGCATGATCCGTCGTAAATGTGGATAAAGGAGAACCCGCCTTTGGAGGTGCGTCGTGATCTAACCCAACCTTCAACGGATATTTCGCTACCTACTTCAGTGTGGTGACTGATAATGGATTTGATCGTAGATTTAGAGCTCATAAAAAGGTGCCGAATTAGCCGATATAGAAAGGCCTTAGTTTAGGATAAGTTGCGCGAAATTTCTGTCTATAACCAAAGTTATATTTCATTTTTGTTGCTGCCAAGGACCGCGAGCTTTTGTCCAACGTTGTGTTTTACACGCCCACATTTCCGAAGGGCGATACAGGGCTGGCATTGCTAGCTTTCTCTCGGCTGATCGGGCGTTACTCTTATCTCTTCATTAGACTTGATGCCTTTAGGTTCAATACCTGCAGGTTTAGTAACGTCAGGTTTACTAACTGTTGCTGTGCGAATTTGCTCTAGATCTGCGTTAGCGTTGAACGGGCTACTTTGTTCAACATGGGCAATGTCTTCTGCTACGTAGTCGCGCTCTTGCTCGAGGTAGCGCGCTACGGCGTCTTTGAACGAAGGGTCTGCTATCCAGTGGGCGCTGTAAGTGGCGCTTGGAAGGTAGCCACGAACCACTTTATGACCGCCTTGAGCGCCTGCTTCAACTGTTTTGAGCCCTTTAGCTATGGCGAAGTCGATGGCTTGGTAATAGCACACCTCAAAATGTAAAAAACGGTGGTCTTCAACACACCCCCAGTTGCGGCCGAAGAGGGTGTTTTCACCAATGAAGTTCAACGCGCCAGCGATATAGCGGCCTTCTCTTTTGGCCATAATGAGCAATATGTCGCAAGCCATAGATTCGCCGATGAGCGAGAAAAATTTGCGGTTGAGGTAAGGGGTGCCCCATTTGCGCTCGCCGGTATCTAGATAGAATTCGTAAAAAGCGTCCCAGTGTTGCTCGTTTAGATCTGCACCCGTGACCCACTCAATCTCTATTCCTTGACTCAGCGCTTCCCGGCGTTCTCGCTTCAGATTTTTGCGCTTCTTTGAGGCCAAGTCCGCCAAGAAATCGTCGAAGCTTGAGTAATTTGCATTGTGCCAGTGGAACTGCTGGTCCATACGTTTGAGGAAACCTAATTCGCCGGCGCGCTGCCATTGATCTTTCGGCATAAAGGTCATGTGTAGCGAGCTGGTTTTTACTTGCTCAGCCACCTCTGCACATGCGCTGAGCATTAGATCTTGGCTCTCTGGGCTGCCGTCGCGGCAGAGCAGGCGTGGACCTGTTGCTGGGGTAAACGGAATACTTGCCTGTAGTTTGGGGTAGTAACTGCCGCCGGCACGTTGCAGAGCATCTGCCCAGCCGTGGTCAAACACGTATTCGCCTTGGGAGTGGTTTTTTAGATACATAGGCACCACGCCAACCAGCTCTTTGTTCGCCTCATCACCGTTTTCCACTACCAAGTGGAATGGCTGCCAGCCGGTCTCATTACAAACACTGCCGCTGTTCTCTAAGGCATAGAGGAATTTGTGACTGAGAAATGGGTTATAGGGCCCTGAGCCAAGTGCGCAGCTGTCCCACTGCTCAGGCGTAATCTCAGTCAAGCTATGCAAAATTTTAACAGTACTTTCAGTCAAAAGAATTTAGGCCTTTTTTGGAGCAATTTCTGGTGCAAATCTTTCCTGATGCAGGCAGTTTTTTGCAGATCGCTTAATTACGTTTCTTCGATCGCGCATGGTACTGGTTTATTTGTGAAGGAGGTGTGCTGATATAGCGCCCTTTTAAAATATTGCCAATTCTAAGCCTGCGGCTAATGCCTGGCCCATTTCACTACAGTGCTTCAGGTCGACAGAACTTGGCGCGCCCTTACAAATGAACGCTGGTTGCACGCTAATAAGGGGATAACCGTTGGCGATACGCTCTATGGATCGTAATGCGCCACTGCCGTCGTTGCCGGCGCTGATAAATACGCTGTAGGGTAAAGGAGCTATTTTGCCCTCCACCGCGTAGAACGTCCGGTCAAAAAAATCTTTCAGAGCGCCTGACATGTAGCCAAAATTTTCCGGCGTGCCAAGAATAACAGCGTTAGCCCAGATTAGGTCTGATGGGCCAGCATCCGCTGCACGCAACATGCGCACATTTACTCCCTCTATGTCTTTGTCATTGGCGCCACTAAGCACCGCATCGGCCATACGCTGGGTATTGCCAGTTTGAGAATGGTAGACAATAAGAAGATTTTTCAACAGGCGGTCTCTATCTTTTGTAGCAGTCTGTTATTGGTGCGAAGAGTGTGCATAGTCCATGCATAGTCCATGCATAGTCCATGCATAGTCCATGCATAGTCTATTCGTAGCGCATGTTAACCATTGGCGGCATTCAGTGAAATGGCTTATTCAAGGTGCAGAACATAAATTGCGCTGTGCCTGGTGTCCATTTCGGGGAGTGGGGTATATTCATATGATTTATAAAAGGAGAGAGCATGAGATTATCTAAACCAAGAATTGAGGCGCTCGCAGACGCTCAGTTGGACGCAGACGCACAAAGATTGCTTGCACCTATTGCCAGTAGGGGCCGGGTGTTGAATATTTTCCGCACGCTGTGTAATCACTCAGGGCTGGCAAAGCGCTGGATGGTTTTTGCTAACCACGTTTTGGGTAAATCCACCTTAGATCCTAAGGAGCGCGAGCTTATTATTTTACGCATTGGTTTTCTTTGTAATGCCGGCTACGAGTGGGGCCAGCATGTGGTGATTGCGCGTCAGGTAGGCCTAACGGATGACGAAATTTTGCTGGCCAAATCAGGTCCCCAAAGTCCCGGTATATCGCCCCTTTTTAGTCTTTTATTGCAGGCCACCGACGAGTTACACAGTGATGCGCATATTATTGATGCCACATGGCAGGGGCTACTTGCGCACTACAATACTCAGCAAATGATGGATCTGGTGTTCACTGTTGGCCAATATAATTTGGTTTCAATGGCGTTAAATAGTTTTGGCGTTCAGTTAGACGATGGCGTTCCGGGTTGGGATCTTAAGTAAGCTATAAACTATTGATTGCAGTCGTTTTTTTCGTTTGTTGTTGAGTGCTTTTGAGCGCTGCCACCCATTATTAGGGGAGGTAGGTATACGAGCGAATGTCCAAATGTGGGTCACTACATGTAACAATGTTGTGCCGACTGTCACTTAACGTAACAAAAGAGTTGACTCTTAGTCCAAGGTCGCAAAATATAGCTGTCCCTTAAAAAGTAAGGGTCGAGTTGTAATGTAGTGATTTATTCTCGCCAAGCCACACAGATGGAGCGGGAAATAGTCGTAAGTCCAACCGTTTAGATACTCTGACGTTTGGGTTTAGGTTGGACCTGCAGTCGCACCTTGCGTCCATGGGGCTGTGGTGGCGTATTTTGTGTTGGTTGTTGGATGCTCTATTTTAGCAATGTTGCAATTATTGATTACTCAGTGACTAGACCGGGGGCAGAATGTTCAGGACATTAGATACATGAGAATATTTAACGCAATAGTAGGGCTGATGCTGCTCGGTTTGGCGGTGCTGCATGGATTTATTCCTAAAACGCCATTGTTATCAGCTATTTATGCTGCTGGAGCAGTGATGGCTTTAGGCAGTTTATGGCGCAATATCAGCTTCGGTGCTGCGCGAGTCTTGGCCTTTCTGACAGTGGCTGCAATGTTCTTTTACTTCGCTGCATTCTTCCGCATAGTCGATCATTTTCACGAAAATTGGTATCGCGGTGGCATGGCCCTAGAAGCTGTAGGTATGCTTCTTTCTGCCTTCGCAATGATTCCTGTTCTGTCTGTTTTCAGTTGCCGGATGAAAGCAGATTGTGTTGAACCAAGCTCTACCAACCGGGCTTTATTTAGCGCGCCTGACAGCAAGGAAGCTGACGCGTCCGCGCAAACGCCTTAAACAGTCACTAGCGCTTCTAACGATATTTCAGTTATCTGCTTCTAGCCACATCTGTCCACCTCAAGCTGCGGGGTGTTTGCAAAGTTCTATAAAACCTTTCTTTCGCTAGCCCTGAAACCGAGCTACTTATCTTTCTTCTCTGTTTTTACGGGCATTCCTCGTGGGGAATCGTTTTGATTCAATAAGTCGTTGTTTTTAAGACAGTTTTATGCGCTTTTTTGCATTTTTTTTGGCGTTAAATTGGTTGTCAAAAAAGCCTTCTACAGAGCCTTTGAAATTGTCTTGACACGGCGAAAAAAAGGTAGATTATGCGCGAACTTTTTTCGGGTGCTCGCAATAAATTAAGCTGTTTTTGTGAAGCACCCAACCCGGCGAAATGTACCGGGGAAATCGATTTATAAATGAGCTCGAAATTGCTTCGAGATCCCCAACCAGGAGAAACGTAATGGCGCATAACCCAGCAGATCCAGTGAATGATGATGTAACTTATATAGCGACAGAATTACATCAACCGGTTGGGCCCACCAGTAGAGCAGGGCGTTTAGCGATGGAATTAGCCACCGAGAAAAAACGCTTGATGGATGAGCTCAAAGAGGTCCAGGCAGAGAATGACGACCTTAAATCTACTACGCCCACGGGTACTGTAGATTGGTACGTTAAGTGGACGGCAACGTTTCTTTCCGTCGGTGGGATATTTTTGATGTCTGCTGGTTTCGTTATGCAGGGACAAATTGCCTATATTTTAAGCGCCGCAGGGTGGGTATTTGTAGGTATGCAGTGGAGTGATAGAGCGATTATGATCGGCAGTTCTATTAGCGCTACAGCGGTCATGATGAATTTTGTTAATTCCTTTCAATAAGCTGAAGCTAAACATGTGGCCGCTAGGTTCGCCTGGCGGTTGTATCTTCACATCCACTATTACTCTCAACTCAAGACAACTGTAAACGCACAGGTACTTCTACCGGTTTTGTGGTGCTTTCAGAGCTAGATTATTGGTTTGCTGAAAAGGTTGGCAGGTTAATAGCTTAATGTGCTGGTTTAGCCTAGTCGGGACAAAGACAAAGTCGCTAGTGTGCTCAGAGCATTTTTGTAGGGCGTATCAGGTAATAGCGTCAGACACTCTAAAGCAAGGTTGGTTTCGGCAATCGCCGCATCGTGGGTATATGCCAATGCGCCACACTTTTCCACAATCGCCAAAATATCAGGCATATGTTCTGAAGATTTATTTTGTAGCGCTTTTTTGATGAGGCTTTGTTCAGCATCGGTGGTGGTCTTTAACGCTTGAATAAGCGGTAACGTGAGTTTGCCTTCGGCTAAATCATCACCGGTATTTTTGCCCATGGCTTTGGTGTCGCCAGCGTAGTCTAGCCAATCGTCCACTAATTGATAAGCCAAACCGAAGTGCAAGCCGTACTTTCGCAAGGTTTCGATATGGTCGCGGCTCTTGGAGGCACCAGCTTCAAAGGCCAAGAGTGCTCCAGTATGCGTGGCTGCTTCAAAAAGCAGGGCCGTTTTGCAGCGGATGACTTCTCTATAGCCAGCCTCTGAGAGTTCAATATTACCGACATTTGCCAGCTGCATTACCTCGCCCTCAGCGATGGTATTGGTCGCGCCGGAAAGCACACCCATTATGTCAAGGCTGGCCAGCTCCACCATGAGTTGAAACGCGCGACTGTAAAGGAAGTCGCCTACTAACACGCTAGGTGCATTGCCCCACTTTTCGTTAGCAGTTACGCGCCCACGACGTAGCCCAGATCTATCAACTACGTCATCGTGGAGTAGGGTAGCGGTGTGTAAAAACTCAATGATTGCGGCCAACTCAACGTTTTGCTCGCCTTTATAATTCAGTGCCTGGCTGCTCAAAAGCACCATCATGGGGCGTAGTCTTTTGCCGCCACTTTCCACAATGTATTGGCTGATTTCCGCAACCATAGCTACATCAGAGGTTAATTTTCGTGGAATGAGGTGGTTTACAGCGGCAAATTCTTCCGCGACCAACTGATAAACTTGGGTTAATGAGCTTGAGTCGGAACTCTCTTCTTTGGTTGTACGAGCTGTAGAGGTTTCCATTACTAATCGCCGCTGGTTGTATTTATCGCGTTGCACAATCCTAACGTCTTTTCTGCTGTCGCTGCGAAATTGAATTTCGACAAAATTGGACAAAGAAAATAAGGTTTAAGCGTCAGAACATTTTTGCTAGTACTGCAAAACATGAAACTGTGCGCCGGATCTATTCAAATTGCGTAGGCGGCGATTCTATCTAAATTTGCACAGGGGTAATATAGCTCCTTTATCTAAAAGGGCTTTTAGATGCGCATTAATACGCGTTGAATGGCGTTGAAACTGGCTTGATTTAGGCTGGCAAAATCTAGGCTATCGGCAGTAAGGGTCTAAATTCAATATTCTAGCCTCGGTTTCGCCTGAAGCGTTGTAATCCTTAAGTTTTGCTTATAGAATGGCGCGCCTTTTCCGAGAGGGAGAGTCTGTTTTGTCGCACCTTTTTACGGTGTTTGAACAAGAATTTTTTAGCAACACTTAAGACAACTAGGTGGCAAGCAAGTTACCAGTTGATCGCCAGGAGTAGAGATATGTTTGCGGTTTTTCAGAGCGGCGGTAAGCAACACCGCGTCGCGGAAGGTGACGTTGTGAGGTTGGAAATGCTGAGCGCAGAGCCTGGCGAAGAAATAATTTTTGACAAGGTTTTGTTGGTTTCCAACGGTGAAGACATCAACGTGGGTGCGCCTTATGTTGAGTCTGGTCGTGTAACCGGTGAAGTTATGCGTACTGATCGCGGTAAAAAAATCCGCATCATCAAGTTTAAGCGACGCAAAGATTTTTTGAAAAAACAGGGTCACCGTCAGTGGTTTACCGAAGTTAAAATTACCGGAATTAGCAGCTAAACAGCTGTTCATTGGAATAAAGAGAAGCATCCATGGCACATAAAAAAGCAGGCGGCAGTACTAGAAACGGTCGTGATTCAGAGTCGAAACGATTGGGCGTGAAGAAATTTGGCGGTCAGGTAGTCACTGCGGGCAACATTATTGTTCGTCAGCGAGGAACTAAGTTCCATCCAGGTGCAAATGTTGGTTGTGGGCGCGATCACACTTTGTTTGCAAAGGCGGATGGTCACGTTGAGTTTACGATCAAAGGGCCTTTGCGCAGAAAGACTGTAAACATCGTGCCACAAGCACAGTAGATCCAACTTAATAGTGGAAAGGCTCTGCTGGCACAGAACTGAGCGGGTTTTGCCAGATTCGTATAGACAAGTTTATACGTGAATACGGTGTAACCAAGACTACGGTTCAATAATACTAAACCCCGCTAATGCGGGGTTTTTTGTTTTACCCAGGGGGTAATATGCAGTTCATTGATGAAGCGACGATTCGTGTTCAAGGTGGCAAAGGCGGCAACGGCACGTTAAGTTTTCGTCGTGAAAAATATATCGAGCGTGGTGGCCCAGACGGTGGTAACGGCGGCGATGGTGGCGACGTTATTCTGGTTGCCGAAGAAGCATTAAACACCCTTATTGATTTTCGTTACCAACCTTCTTACCAGGCACGCAATGGCCATGGTGGTGCGAGTCGCAACAAGACTGGCGCGGCCGGTGAGGCAACTCACGTAAAGGTGCCTGTTGGAACCACTGTTGTCGACGAAGAGACGCAAGAAGTGGTGGGTGATCTAAGATCCCATGGTGAAACTTTGTTGGTTGCCAATGGTGGTGGTCGGGGTTTGGGTAACGCAGCGTTTAAGTCCAGTACCAACCGTGCTCCAAGAAAAACTACGCCGGGCCATTTAGGCGATGTGCGCAAGCTGCGTCTACAATTGAAGCTGTTGGCTGACGTAGGGTTGTTGGGGTTGCCTAATGCGGGCAAATCTACCTTAATCGGGCAAGTATCTGCTGCTAATCCTAAAGTCGCCGATTATCCCTTTACTACCTTGGCGCCAAGTTTGGGTGTCGTGCGCGTTGCTGCGGATGCTAGTTTTGTTATGGCGGATATCCCCGGGTTGATTGTTGGCGCAGCCGAGGGCGCTGGATTGGGCGCTCAATTTTTAAGGCATTTGTCGCGCACTCGAGTGTTATTGCATTTGGTTGATGTGGCGCCAGAAGACGGCGGCGACCCAATTGATAATGCGCTCGCCATAGAAACTGAATTGGCTGAGTACAGCGAATCGCTGACTGAGCGACCTATTTGGCTCGCATTATCCAAGGTCGATCAGTTGGAGCAAGCAGAGCTAGACAAGCTACTGGATGACTTTGCCGAGATGTTTCCAGACCGACCCCTTTATGCGATATCTGCGCTGGGTGATATTGGCCTAGATGACCTTGTTAGAGATTTGATGGCGTTTTTGACCGAAGAGTATTTGTTGGCTCGAGAAAACGAAAACCACGCGGAATATTTGGAAGAGTTAGAGGCCAGAATTACAGCAGATGTTTGGGCGCATTCCGAGCGCATGCGTGCGCGTCGTTCTGGTGAAGCCGAAGAAAGTGCAGAAGACGATCTTGATGATTGGGATGCTGACGACGAGGATGGAGAAGCGACAGAGGTCATTTATGTCCGTGACTAACGCTGGTTTAACTAACCGTTCTGCGCTGGCCAATGCTCAGCGTGTTGTCGTGAAGATAGGCAGCTCGCTGCTCACTAGTCAGGCGGCGGGTATTGAGCACGAAAAGATTAATTCCTACTGTGCGCAAATCAGCGCACTTGTTGCGAGCGGTAAAGAAGTTATTTTGGTTTCGTCCGGCGCTGTAGCAGAAGGCTGCAAGCGTTTGGGCTGGTCGCAACGGCCTACGTTGATTCATCAGCTTCAGGCGGCTGCTGCAGTCGGGCAAATGGGCTTGGTTCAAGCGTACGAAGACGCCTTGAGTAAATTTGCCTGCGGTACAGCCATTGTCATGTTAACTCACGATGATTTGGCGGATAGGCAGCGTTATCTGAATGCTCGGGGCACTCTGAATACTCTAGTTTCAATGGGTGTGGTGCCGGTCATTAACGAAAACGATACGGTAGCAACTGACGAAATTCGCTTCGGTGATAACGATACGTTAGCCGCTTTGGTAGCGAATTTATTAGAAGCAGATCTGCTGATTATCCTCACCGATGTGGAAGGGCTACTAGACTCTGACCCCCGAAAGAATACCAATGCTAAACGCATTTCGACCGCAGTAGCCACTGATCCAAGCTTAGACACCATGCCTGGCGAGGGCGCTGGCGTTCTTGGGCGCGGTGGTATGGTGACAAAAATTCGTGCAGGTCGTCTCGCTGCGCGCTCTGGCGCTGATACGATTATTGCCTCGGGCCATGAAGCCGATGTTTTAACCCGTGTGTTAGGTGGCGAGGATATGGGCACGCTGCTTACTGCAGAAATTAGTCCATTGAATGCGCGTAAGCGATGGATAGCCGGGCATTTGCGTGCGAAAGGTTCACTGAGTGTGGACGCTGGCGCTGTCTCTGCGCTGCGGGACCGCGGCGTTAGCTTGCTTGCAGCTGGAATTATTCAGGTCCAAGGAGATTTTTTGCGGGGTGATGTGGTGCGCTGTGTTTCAGAGCAAGGCACGTTGATCGCTCAAGGCCTGTCCAATTATTCCAGTGCTGAGATAGACAAGATTAAAGGTTTGAATAGTGACGTTTTTGCTCAAGTCATCGAGCACGTAGTGGAGCCTGAGGTGTTACACAGAGATAATTTAGTATTGCTGGAAGAAACGTAAGTCAGCACGATACAACAAGCTGCTATGGCTTATTACGTAGACCTAAAGGGTGCAGCAAGTGAGCTGGGGTAGAGCAATCAGGCAAATGTAGCCTAACGTTAAAGTTAGGCTACAGAGGGTCAATTTAGCTGGCTTGCGCTAGTGCTTTGACCTTCTTTGTCAGACGAGACTTATGCCTGGCAGCCTGATTTTTGTGCATTATGCCTTTGGTCACCATTTTGTCTATTATCGGCAAAGCGGTAACGAGGGCTGCACCGGCAGTTGGAGCGTCTTTCGCTTCAACAGCACCGAGTACTTTTTTGATGTAAGTTCTAACCATTGAGCGATGACTTGCATTTTGCGAGCGACGCTTTTCTGATTGTCTTGCGCGCTTGCGCGCCTGAGGACTGTTAGCCAAAGAATTCTCCTAGAAGAGACAAAAAATTTGAGGCGGGCAATATGCCGCTCGAGGGAGTAGATGTCAACAAACATTCCACCAGAAGCTGAGAAACCTGCAGACTCTGTCGCCAAAAATGGCAATGATTCGAAATCCCAGAACCTGACACGGCAAGGCGGTGTTGTGGCTGGAATGACGCTTTTGTCCCGAGTTAGCGGGCTATTGCGCGATATTGTGCTGTCCTATTTGTTTGGTGCGTCTGCTGTAGCGGACATGTTTTTCGTCGCTTTCCGTATTCCAAATTTCTTTCGTCGTTTATTCGCTGAAGGTGCCTTCAGTCAAGCTTTTGTGCCCGTGTTGATGCAGTACAAAGACAAGGGTCACAAAGAGTTAAGCTACTTTTTGGCAGGGCTTTCTGGTCTATTTGGCATCGTTCTTATCGGTTTTGTGGCTTTGGGAGTGGTATTTGCTTCGGGGCTTACTGCGTTATTTGCACCTGGTTTCATTGACCAGCCAGAGCAGTTTTCAACCACCACAGAACTCGTGCGTATTACATTTCCTTACTTAGGCTTTATTTCCCTAACGGCCTTCGCAGGTTCTTTACTCAACGCCCATAACCAATTTGCGCTACCAGCTTTTACTCCGGTGATGTTGAATCTTTGTTTAATGATTGCAGCAATGTTAGCGCTTACCGGTTGGTTTAACGTGCAGCCGGTGGTCATGGTGGCCTGGGGCGTTATGGCCGCAGGCGTCGTCCAGTTGGGTATTCAATTGCCTACTCTAAGCCGTATGGGTCTGCTGGTGCGTCCACAGATTTCTGTCAAGCACCCTGGTGTTCGAAGGGTAGGTGTTCTACTCATTCCGGCAGTGCTGGCCGCCTCAGTTGGTCAAATTAATGCCTTGGTGAACACCGTCTTAGCTTCAACGTTAACCAGCGGCAGCATTGCTTGGCTGTATTATGCGGATCGGCTGCTGGAACTGCCTGTAGGGCTAGTAGCGGTTGCCTTGGGTACCGTTATGTTGCCGCATTTATCAGCAATGGTGGCGCGCGGTGACGCTGAATCATTCAAGGCAACGCTAAGTTGGGGGCTGAGTTTGGGACTGATGCTCGCGCTGCCTGCGGCAGTTGCCTTGTACTTCTTTGCTCAACCGCTTTTGGCAGTATTGTTTATGAGCTTTTCTGGCGGCGCGATGACGGTGCTAGATATTCGCATGTCCTCCTATGCCCTAGAAATGTTCGCCATCGCTTTGCCTGGTTTTGTAGTGGTCAAAGTGCTCTCTCCAGCTTTTTTTGCACATCAAGACACGCGCACGCCCTTTCACTATGCGGTAGTGGCGGTGGCTGTCAATCTGGCTGCCAGTTTGGCAACGTTTCAGACCATGGGGCATACAGGACTAGCCATGGCTACGGCATTGTCGGCGTGGACCCACGCTTCGTTGCTATACGTTGGGCTGCACCAAAAGGGGCTTTATCGCTTAGATGGACGAGTGGCTTTAACCGCTGCGAAAACAATTTTGGCGAGTTCGGCGCTCGGTCTTGGCCTATTCTTTTTGCTGCCTGATGCGCAGTTGTGGTTAGACATGCAGTCCTTACCCAGAATAGGTTGGACTGGCGTGGTGATGCTCTTGGGGGTAGGCGGCTACGCATTGGTACTGCTTTTGCTGGGCATGCGGCCTCGGGACTTTAAGCATCAAAGCAAAGGTGTTTAGTATAGAGGCCTAGCTCTATTAGAACTTTAATAGAGTTCGAGAAGAGTTCTAGAAGGATTTGGGTGCAGTTTAGGTGCGTGAGCTCGAGTTGGCGTCTAACGCAGATTCAGTTCAGGGGAAGTCGCGCTCTAGTCCCAGTTTAGTGGCAAAAAATTGCGCTTCTACGAATAGAATTTCCCACTATTTGTGTTTATCCGCCTATAATCAAAGCCATGGAAATTATCACTGGCTTGCATAACATTCGCGCGCAGCATCACGGCTGCGTACTCTCTATTGGTAACTTCGACGGTGTCCATCGAGGCCATCAAATGTTGATCGAAAAACTTTGCCAAGCGGGCAAAGAGCACGGCGTTGCCAGTATGTTGATGACTTTTGAGCCTCAGCCTCGAGAGTTTTTTGCTGGAGAGAAGTTGCCAGCTCGGCTAACGCGTTTCCGTGAAAAAGTCTTGCTGCTCAATCGTTCGCCACTGGACAGACTGTTTTGTTTACCCTTCAACGAAGCGGTATCGAATATTCCGGCACAATGGTTTGTTAAAGATTTTATGGTTGATCTTGTTGGTGCCAAGCATGTTGTTGTTGGGGATGACTGGCGTTTTGGTCGCGGGCGAGAGGGCGATTTTGCCATGCTGCAAGAGGCCGGTCAGAAATACGGCTATCAAGTTACGTCGCTCAGTACCTTGCTCGAAGGCGAGGAGCGCATCAGCAGCACCTTAGTACGCCAGACCCTTGCAAACGGTGATTTTGACAAAGCCCAAGAATTGTTGGGCCATGAATATTTCATCATGGGGCGGGTTGTTTATGGTCGTCAGTTGGGCCGCCAATTGGGCGTTCCTACAGCTAATATTCGCCTGCAACGTTACCGTGCCGCTCTCGAAGGTGTTTATTGTGTGCAAGTCGAGGGCCTACCGAGTGGTAGGGTTTTTGACGGTATTGCCAACATTGGTGTACGGCCTACAGTAGACGGCAAAGAGCCTTTACTGGAAGTGCACTTGTTCGATTTTACTGGCGACATTTATGGCCAGTTGATTCAAGTGACTTTTAAAAAGAAACTAAGAGATGAGCAAACTTTTGCATCTATTGATGATTTGAAAGCTCAGATTGAAGTTGATATTCAGTCGGCGAAATCTTGGTTTTTAACCAATTGAAAAAATGCGTTAGAACCCTCCAATCGGTTTTAAGCTTTACTGACCAAAGGAATTTAAGAGATCTTTATGTCTGAATCTAGCCAGCGGTCCGCCTCCAATAATTTGAATGATGAAATTAAGTTATATCAGCACTGGCGTTGGCTGGGTCTGGGTTTTTTAGTTTTAGTGCTGGATCGCCTGACAAAATATGTGGTGGTAAGCGAACTTGCTTACGGTGATCGTATTCAAGTTTTGCCGTTTTTTGCTTGGGTGAGGTGGCACAACCCCGGAGCAGCTTTTTCGTTTTTGGCCGATGCTGGTGGTTGGCAGCGTTGGTTTTTCATTGTGTTAGGTATTGGTTTTTGTATTTACATACTTTGGGAGATGAGTCGGTTGCGCCCAAGTGAAAAGATGTTGGCCTGCGTATATGCGCTTATTCTTGGTGGCGCTCTAGGAAATCTTTGGGGCCGTATGGCCAACGGATATGTCGTCGATTTTATCTTGGTGCATTATCAAACGCATATTTTTCCGGCCTTTAACATTGCCGACTCTGCGCTTTTTTGTGGTGTAGCGTTGTGGATGATTTTGATTTTCCGCGAATATCGTGCCGAAGAGTAATCTTTTAGTTGGGTGCTTATGGGTTAACCCCGCCTTAGGTCTCGTCTCAAGGCAACCCTCAAGCTAGTACTAACGCCATGACTGCGCTTAAAAAATAACAATGAAAAGTAAAATTAGAGAATAAAATGTCGGACATTATTGCTTCATCTGAGAGTTCAAAAACGAAAATCCAAATGGGTTCGTCAGTCAAACTGCACTTTGCTTTATTAATGCCGGGTGGGGAAGAAATTGACACCACGAGGCGTGGTTCGCCTGCGTCTCTTGTGCTCGGCGATGGCAATTTGCTGCCGGGCTTTGACGCGGTTTTAGTCGGCCTTCAAGAAGGTGATGACGCGCAGTTAACGGTCTGTCTCTTATACACATCTCCGAGCCCACGAGACGGACTCCTATCTCG
>CAJXUL010000051.1 GCA_913060615.1 uncultured Gammaproteobacteria bacterium
ATTCGTCGGCAGCGTCAGATGTGTATAAGAGACAGCTTGTCGATTGGCGAAAATGAATTAGCGCAACTGGAGTTGGAGCAAAAAAGACTCGCCCAAGCCCAAAGCATTCTAGAAATACTCAGCCGCGCCAATGGCAATTTAGAAGAATTAGACGATCTGCGCCAAACCGCACGCATGCTCGGCGAGCTAGATGATTCTCATCAAGACCTCGATGTGGCCAAAGAAACGCTCATTTCAGCGTTGGCGTTACTCGATGACGCCGCCAGAGATTTAAGGCGCTACCAAGATCAAGTGGTGGTTGACCCCGGGGCGCTACTGGAAATAGACGAACGCATCAGCGCGATTTTGGAAGTGGCGCGCAAACACAAAATTCAGCCAGAGCGGGTGTCTGGCTTTGCGCAAGAATTGCAGCAAGAGTTCGACAACATGGCATCTGATACCACAACCCTGGATGAACTCACCGTCAAAGAAAGCGCGCTTGGAGCAGAATTCCTAGCCACCGCAAAAAAATTATCTACCGCCCGGCGCAAGCACAGCGGCGGGTTCTGTAAAGATGTGAACAAATATATTCAAGCCCTAGGCATCAAAGATGGCGCCTTGAGTGTGGTCTTTCACGAACAGCAAAGCGAACACGGCTTGGAACAAGTTGAACTCCACGTCACTACAAATGCAAACTTCGCCGCGGGCCCACTGGGCAGAATAGCTTCAGGCGGCGAACAAACACGCATCAGCTTGGCCATCCAAATTGTTGCGGCAGCCAACAGCGCCCTACCCTGTTTAGTATTAGACGAAGCCGACGTCGGCGTTGGTGGCACAACCGCTGATACTGTTGGCAGAATTTTGCGCGACCTCGCAGATCATACTCAGGTGTTATGTGTCACCCACGCCCCCCAAGTTGCAGCCTTGGGTCACAATCATATGCGCGTGAGTAAGCACAAAGACCAAACGATTATTGAGCCCTTGTCCGAAGCCAGTCGCGTCGAAGAACTGGCAAGAATGCTCGCCGGCGCAGATGTGACGGAAAAAACTCGCGCCTATGCGACAACGCTGTTACAAGAAGCCCACCCCAAATAATGCATACCGAATATCTGCAAAAATATTCTTCTAGCAATCAACGCTGGTCAGCACCCACCGGGGTAGTTAATATCCGCGCCATGAAAAACCTAATGATCTCAGCCCTCAGCATTGCTCTCCTTGGAGGGTGTGGCTTGTCCAACCTTAAATTTCCAGAAGTGAAAATTCCTCGGGTTTATAAGATACCTGTGCAGCAAGGTAATGTGATCACCCAAGAAATGGTCAATCGACTGAAGCCAGGAATGACAAGGAACCAAGTGTCTTTCGTAATGGGCGATACCGTCCTTCAAGACCCTTTCGAACGCAACCGCTGGGTTTATCTTTACACTTTAGAAGTACCAGATTTTTTTAATCAACAATTGAAAATGGTGTTAGATTTCGAAGATGATCTCCTGACAACAATCACAGGCGATCTAGCGCCAATACCGGAAGAAGCTGCGGAAACGGAAGCAGCAGAGGAAGAGGCAACGGAAGTTGAGGCTGGCGCTGAAACTCCAGCAGAGCCAAACGCTGAATCTGAAACAGAAACAGAAACAGATTCTCAAGCGTCTTTATCCGACGAAGAGCAGCCTGACGAAACGAAATAGAATCCAACGAAGAAGGGCTCAGCGAGGAAACTAGCGGCGAATAACCGCCTGACTAGGCAACTTCTAACCAGTCTGAGATTTGGCCCTGAGTCTACGCGCCGTCTTCGCATCTGCGATTAGGGGTCGATACAGCTCCAAGCGGTCCCCGTCCTTAAGCAATCGCTCAGGGCCACATACTTCACCAAAAACACCCACCGCAGCGTCGTCAAAAAGCAAATCCGCACCCATTGGATGCCGGCGCAAAAGGTCTAGGCAAGTTGCCACATCTGCGCCTTCCTCAACGTCTAGATCAATATGACGCTGATCATTTAGGTCAGCGTAGACCACTTCAATACGCATTATTTGCCTTGAGACTGCTGGGCGTAGGTGTCACCCACATCCTGAATTCTTTGCGTAAAGGCTACGACCATTCGGTCAGCAACTGCATTTGCCATTGGGCTGAGCAAGCGAGACAACATGCCCTGAGCCACAAATTCCAAGGTAAGATCAATGCGACAACCCTCATCACTCAGTGCTTTAAAAATCCAACTGCCTTCCAATACTTCAAAAGGCCCTTCGTCCAATGTCATCTCAATGCGCTCATTAACGACACAGGTGTTGGTGGTCACAAAGCTATAGGTCATTCCCTTCGCGCCTGTTGTGACACGGGCTCTCACATGTTCTGCGTTGCCCTCACCACCTGACGGTAACAACTCCACTTTGTCGCAAGCAGGCAAAAAATCCGGGTAGCTTGCAACGTCGTTTACTACGTCATAAGCAACGTTAACTGGCACCATTAGCAAGGACGAACGGGTCAGTATTGTCATAAATTGAACAAGCTTTGGATCAATGGCCAAACAGTAAATATGAATATCGCCAGCACGCCCAGAGGGGCCAAAATGCCGGCAACAATACGCCAAGCCCAAGACATAGCAGGACTAGTAATGCCCAACTGACGGTCCACCATCTCTTTAGGCAACAACCACACGGCAAATATTGTGATCAACATACCACCCAAAGGCAGCATAATATTTTGCGACAGGTAGTCGACAAAGCCGAAGAAATTGAGCTCTCCGACAACAAAGAAATCTGACCAAATATTGAATGAAAATACCGTGCCTAAGCCCATCAGCCAACACACCACACCCAGGCTTATAGCAACCCGTTGACGTTTAGCATTGTACTCTTCGGTGAGATAAGCCAGTGCCGGCTCGGTAAGAGAAATGGCCGAAGTAATAGCGGCAAAACTGATCAAGATAAAAAACACAGCACCAAAAAACGAACCGAAGGGCAGTTGCCCAAAAGCCAAGGGCAGCGTTACAAAGGTTAGACCCGGTCCCTGACTGACCTCCAAACCATTGGCAAAGACAATCGGAAAAATGGCTAAGCCAGCTGCAATGGCAACCATCGTGTCTAGCAGAGCAATGGTCACAACCGTCGTACTCAACTTGGCATCTTCAGGTACATAGGCCCCGTAGGCCATCATCGTTCCCATGCCCAGACTTAGCGTAAAAAATGCTTGGCCCATGGCTATAAGCCAGGCCTCAGGGCCTACAGCATCCCACTTCAGATCAAACATAAAGGCCCAACCCTGCGCAAAGCCACCAGAGTTAAAACTGTAAATAAGTAATACGATAAGTAATATGAAGAGCGCAGGCATAAACCATTGAATGGCTTTCTCCAAACCCGCAGTAACCCCGCGACCAACAATCCAAACTGTTAACACCATAAAGACGGTTTGGTAGGCGATCATCTGCAATGGATCAGCTTGCAGATCGCTAAATGCTTGAGAAACAAAATCCCCACTGGCGCCATCAAAAGTGCCGCTGGCTGTCAGCCAAACATAGTTCAAAGCCCAGCCGGCAATAACTGCGTAGTAAGAAAGAATAAGAAATCCCGTAATCACACCCAACCAGCCCAACAGCGCCCAGCGCTGACTACGACCTGCTTTTTTCGCCAAAATGCGCATAGTGTGGATGGGACTAGAGCGCCCCTCTCGACCCATCAGAACTTCCGAGATCATGATGGGAATACCTACTAAGGCTATGCACACCAAATAAATTAGAACAAACGCGCCGCCGCCATTTTCTCCCGCAATGTACGGGAACTTCCAAATATTACCCAAACCAACGGCGGAGCCGGCAGCAGCTAAAACAAACAACCACCGGCTAGACCAGCGACTTTGAGAGGAATTGTTTTGTAAAGCCATAACGCGTTTTTAATTTCCTAAAGAGGGTGCAGTTTACTACTGATCTCACAGAGTAGCCTAGAGATTGCTATGTACGGATAACAACCTGATATACTCCCCGCCAAGATCATTCTTAAACCAAGCAAAGTACACAGCCATCATGGCCAAATCAGCAAAGAAATCCAGTCCGGGCTCCATCGCGCAAAACCGCAGAGCGCGGCACGACTATTTTATCGAAGATCGCTTTGAGGCGGGTCTGATGCTGCTCGGCTGGGAAGTAAAAAGTATTCGTGACGGCAAAGTGCAATTGGCTGAAGGTTATATCAACTTACATCGAGGTGAAGCCTATTTGGCTGGCTGCAATATTACCCCACTACTCAGCGCCTCCACCCACGTCATAGCTGAGCCCCAACGCGTGCGAAAATTACTTTTACACGCCAAAGAACTGGCACAGCTATTTGTCGCCAATCAGCAAAAGGGCTACACCATTGTGCCGTTAGCTATGTATTGGAAAGGCAATAAGGTAAAAGTTGAAATTGCGCTGGGTAAAGGTAAGAAGCAGCATGACAAACGCGCCACAATGAAAGAAGGTGATTGGCAGCGTGACAAGCAGCGACTGTTTAAAAGTTCAGCCCACTAGCACTTTGTTGGCGTTTGCAGGAGAACAATCTAGCGACCGCTCTATCTATCCACCTAGACGCAGATAGAGCGACGCCAAGCCACCATTTCAACTGCCGCTACAGCGGCCTCAATGCCCTTATTGAACTCATCATCTGATGAGCGAGCAATAGCTTGCTGCATTTCAAATACTGGTAAAATTTCAACGAGTATTGGACAGCGAAAGTCATGCATGACAGAGCCAAGCCCGCGCATGCTCTCTTCACTAATCATCTCAAAGTGCAGAGTGTCGCCCTTAACGATGATGCCAAAACAAACAATGGCGTCTATTTTGTTCTCAGCGTTAACAGCCAAATTACTAGCGTCTTCTGCCAGTAAATCTCTGGCCGCTAAAGGAATTTCAAGACAACCGGGTAAGGTGTATTCGTCGATCTGTGTATAGCCTGCGTCTTCAAGTACCGCGCGACAAGCATCGGCCATACTTTGCACATGCTGCAAATGCCACTTGGACTTCAAAATGCATATTCTGCCAGGGTTAGACACTTTAGGCAGGTTGGAGATGTCGACTTTAGCTTTCAACTTTTCCCCCTATTGCCTTAACCAACATTCTTTAAAGAGGCGTCGGCAATGGTCCAAACACTGGTAACGTCATCGCATTGAATGCGGCCTTCACTTGCAAGCTCGCTAAAATCTGCTCTAAGTTGCCACATACCACTCGGCGCATTACGCGCGCGCAATATATCGGCAACCGCACCAGCTTTAATGCCCGATTGATTTTCTTTTAGAAGTTCTTCAATAATTTGGAAAACTTCTTCAATTCTTCTACGCTCAGTACTCAATGCCCACTCCCAGTGCTCAATAATAGACGCAAATTAGTACCAGAAAGTACTCATTCTCGCCAGGGTTCCCGCTTCTGATAACTCAGAAGGTGTTGCTCCAATTCTTGTCTAACGTCTTCATCTTCGTCCAAAGCAGCCGCAATGGCTTGCTCTTGAGCAACCAATGCGTCTTCGAACAAACCAGATTCAGCATACGCCGCAGCCAAGGTATCTAAATAGGCTGCCGAAGCTTCTAAACCAACTGCCGTTAATGCATGTTGCAGAGATAACTCAGCATTGCGCAACTCAGTTATTTTGCTAGTAGCCAATAACCACGCTAAGTCATTATGACTTTGCGCGCCACCAAATCTGGTCGCCCTTGACAACCACTTCAGCGCGCGGTCATCTTGGCCGCTGCCTAGCAACATATAGGCAAAGGCTGAATGCGCATATTCATCACCAGCCTGAATGCCACGCAAATACCAAGACTCAGCCTGTAGCAAATCTACCGACCGCCCCAACCCAGCTTCAAACATATGCGCAATGCCCGCAAAACTCTGAGCCTGACCCAATTCAACCCCGGACATATATAATTCAAAGGCCCTGTCATAGTTCACTACAGTGCCAATACCTGATAAGTGGGCATAAGCCAGCCGTGCGTAGGCAGATTCCGCACCCGCATCCATAGCTTCTCTGAGCAAAGTAAATGAACGCTCATTAGCCACTGCTTCACTTAACTCAAATTCGCCTTTGCTATACATGTACGCCAAGGCCACATAAGCATTAGCTTCACCTGCTGCGAAAGCACGCTGATACCACTGCTCAGCCATTGCTGGGTCAGGCGTATCCGTCAATTCACGACGATAGCTGCGCGCCATTTGCACCATAGCAAATCTATCGCCATTTTTTTCTGCCACCGCAGATAACAAACTTTGCGCGCGAGGAAGGTCTTTAGTAATACCGTTGCCTTGGAGCAGGGCAAATCCTAGGTAAGCAGACGCTCCCTCGTGGCCAGCGTCAGCCGAGCGCTGAAATAATTCCACGCCAAGCGCTGGATCGGGCCGAGTGCCAAAACCCTCGTAGTGCGCACGGCCCACCATAAAAAGTACAACAGGATTATTGGGGCTGAACTCCAGCGCACGATTAAAGTCTCGTAGCGATGACACCGGCAAGCCTTGAGCAAAATAGCTATAGCCGCGCAGGTAAAAGGCCTTACTGCGCAAATCAGGCGCAATATAAGGATCCACTAAAGCAGGCCCTAAGTAGCTACGAGCAAGACTAAACTCACCCTCTTCGATCAAAGTAACAGCACGATCAATATACTCTTTACTGTCCACAGCAAAAGACAAGGAACAAGCGACAAACCCAATTAGGGCACAAAAACTCATAAAACATTTTTTCATCCGCCAAGCTTACCATTGCAGCGAAATCTGCCAACCGAAGTAAAGGTGAAAAATCATGACAAAAGGTTCTACATAGCGTGGTAACATCCTCTTCAACGTACGATAGAGGAACTGTTTTAAACGACAGATTACCGAATCGAACACGTTTATTTGCTGGGCAAAAGATGCGCTCACTACCTCGAGAGAAACGTTTTTAAAACGCAACTTTAGAGCAATGATAGTGACTTCTAACTTGATACAAGCGCTGCAAATAGACACATGTAAGCCAATAGAATTTAAGGCGACATGGTTCCAGACCGCCCAAGACAGCTAAAGCTGGATTGGGTATTCCGCGTCAAACGCAAGTTAGATGTGGATGGAATGAACCATCTAGTCAACAACCTTATTGGGGGCGACATGGTTTCGACGCGGGTATCAAAATTTGAGGTGCATGCCGAGAGGGTAGTGACTCTCGTAAAACAATCGCTGTAACTTTATAGTTGCCAACGACGAAAACTACGCACTAGCGGCCTAAAAAACCCGCTTACGTCCATGATTCGTTTCTTGCTAGGAGAAATGGACGGCAAAACAGCAAGATCGCGCGGATACCTCGCCCGGGGTTGAACCGTTAAAACCAATCGGGATCGCAGAAAGTACCCTGACCGTCGGGTCACTGGACGCTAAATTAATAGACGGACCCTAAGCATGTAGAGCCAATAATGGCGAGCCAGCGGACGCGGGTTCAACTCCCGCCGCCTCCACCACTTTATGGTTCTGGGATATACGAAGTTTAGAAAGCTTCGTATATTTCAGAACCTTATAGTCATACCCTACTTCGCAGCAGATCCATTGGCATAGACAACTCAACACCTCGCCAATACTCAACTTACAAACTCTAATGCGCGCCATGATGAATACAAGCTTGGCGGTTTAATCCCCAGACACTAGCCATTCGTTTTCTAGTCGCCCCCAAGAGCAGCTACTACTTGCCCATGTTGGGCCCTGATACAACGTGGGCTACCTAATTTCCAAAGATCCAAAAGACTGGAAATAGTGGCTGGCTCAAAGCTACTATCTAACCAAGACCTCGCTTGAAAAGATGTTAAAAAGAATAATAAGGGCCGCCAAAAAAATGCAGAAACTCCTCATTACAATACTCATGTTGCTCATTGCAGCCCCCAGCTGGAGTGACACATGGAGCTGTAAGCAAATCAGGGACGTCTTAGTAGGCCCGCCTTATTTTATCGACCACGAAGAAACCAGCATCGAATTTCAAGTGAGAGTTGCTAACACACAGATCACGATTCTTGAAGAAGATGGCGAGCGTTTTATTTGTGCGACCCAGGACTGCAAGCAGCCGCTTGGCAAAACTGACTTTTTACTGAAGGGCGATAATGTTGATAACACGTTCATCCTAAGCTCGGTTGGCGCAGCATTAGGCCTTCGCGCAACCTACTCCATAACCTCAAAACCCAGTGTTGGAGAAACCATGATACGCATGGGTGTATGTACTGCCGATACCTAAACCCAATAAACCGCGATATAAATTGAGTGCTACCTAATGTAACTTCGGGGGAAACTTCGGCTCCTGATTAACTTCCAAGTACTCGCAGCTGGAATCAAATTATGAACAATCCATCTCCACTAATCGGCGCGCCGCTAGCGCCGACAATGTTTAAACTGGCCGTCCCAGGTGTAATAGGCGCGGTGCTGACAACTATGCCTGGCCTACTGGAAGCAACTTTTCTAAAAGAATCCGGCACGGGGGCGTTGGCCGCTGTGGCTTTGGTTTACCCACTTGTCATTCTTTCTGGCATGTTTTCAGCTGGGGCATTTGGTGGCGCCATCAGTGGCTTCATTGCTCGAGCCATAGGCGCTGGTAACGATGATGAGGCAAGCGCGGTCCTTGTTTGCGCCGTCATCATCTCACTGGCGGGCGGATTCTTGATGTGGATTTTAGTCGTGCTACTTGGCCCATTTTTGTATCAGTACGCAAGCGACAGCCCAACTATTACCAACGCCGCACACTACTATGCCACATTACTTTTTCCAGCCATCCCAGCTTACTGGCTGGTCAATATGCTGTCCTCGGTGTTGCGAGGCAGCGGCGACATGATTCGTCCAGCCATTGTGGCGGCCATCTTATTAGCCACCTATATCCTATGCGCATTGCTGCTCATCCCCACCCAAGGAGCCACCATCAACGAGGCCCTAAAAGGCGCGGCAATTGCTATGGCGAGCGCCTACTTGCTGGCTTCTGCACTCGTAACTTACTTTATTGCCCACAAATCCCAACCGGTTCGATTTCGCATAGCGGCTTTCCGTCCGGCGCTGCTAACAAAGATTTTACGTCAAGGCACTTTAGCGGCGAGTCAGTCAGTTATGACAATTGTCTATGCATTAGTCACCACCGTCATATTCAGTAGATTTGGCACGGATTGGTTAGCCGGCTTTGGCCTCGCCGTGCGCCTTGAACTTATTATGGTGCCGGTAATATTTGGCATTGGCGCGTCAATGATCGCAATTGTTGGCGCATACGCTGGTGCAGGTATGCGTGAGGAAGCCATTTCCATAGCCTGGCGCGGAATCGCCGTCAATGTGGTGTTAATCGGCGCTCTAGGCGCGCTGCTGTCAATATTCCCAGCGAGCTGGTGTGGACTGGTAGGTAGCGATCCCGCAGTAATCAATTCTTGTAGCCAGGCATTGGCCGTTATTGCACCAACCTACGCCTTTTTTGCGCTAGGACTGAGCTGTTATCTGTTAAGCCAAGCACTTAATACCTTGGCCTTTCCAGTACTTGGCGCACTCGCCAGATTAATCATAGTGACCACGGGACTTTACTGGGTGGGCAGCGAAACTTCAGTAGATACCACCTTGTATTTAGTCGCAATAGCCGCAATCGTCTACGGCTTTGTTGTGGCGGTGGGTCTGCGACTGGGGCCATGGCGGAGCTGAAAGAACTTCAATGCCCAATTACACTGCGCGCGGGTTTGTTTTCAACCTAAGGATGTTACTTTAGATCAGGCACCAGCCGCTGCATAAAGCGCAGTGTTTCTGCCAATAAATCACTTGTATATTTGGCAGAGAAATAATTTTTCCTTCTTTGAATTTGTATGCACGCAACGGAGCAACACAATGGAAGCAGAGCACGGCAACCCCTACGACATAGACATCGACGCCATTGATGTCAGCCAGCCCGAGTATTTCCAAAACGACACCATTGGTCTTTACTTTAAACGTTTAAGAAACGAGCAGCCTATTCACTATTGTGCCGAGAGTCGCTTCGGTCCCTATTGGTCTGTGACCAAATTCAACGACATTATGGCCATTGATAAGGACCACCAAAATTTTTCCTCGGACGCTTTTTTGGGCGGCATTCAAATGACAGATTTTCCGAAAGGTATGGAGCGCGCCAACTTTATTAACATGGACCCGCCGCAGCACGACGCTCAACGCAAGGTTGTTAGTCCTATTGTTGCGCCGTCTAACTTGGCGACTATGGAGGGCACGATTCGTGAACATGTCATCGACATTTTGGACCAACTGCCCAACGGCGAAGTCATCGACTGGGTAGATAAAGTCTCCATCGAACTGACCACACGAATGCTGGCAACACTGTTCGACTTCCCCTTTGAACAAAGAAGAAAGCTCACCTATTGGTCTGAAGTAGCCAGCGCAGATCTAGCCACCAGTGACAAGATAAAAACCGAAGAGCAAAGAATCGAAGCGCTAAGTGAATGCTTACTTACCTTTAAGCAATTGATGACAGAACGCGCCAACTTGCCGCCAAAGAATGATTTGATCTCTATGCTGGCCCACTCGTCAATGGTCAACATGGATGACCAACAATTCTTGAGCACCCTCATACTGCTCATTATTGGCGGAAATGACACTACGCGTAATTCTATATCTGGCGGCTTACTGGCTCTTATTGAAAACCCAGAAGAATTTGCCAAGCTCAGAGCAAACCCAAATCTAGTGAACTCACTGGTTCCTGAAATTATCCGTTGGCAAACGCCGCTCACCCATATGCGTCGCACCACTACCAAAGAAGTAGAGGTTGGCGGTGTGACTATTCCAGCAGGCGCAAAAGTTGTGATGTGGTACCTCTCAGGCAACCGCGACGAAGAAGCCATAGAAAACCCAGATCAATTTATCGTCGACCGCAAAAATCCAAGGCACCACCTGTCGTTTGGTTTCGGTATTCATCGCTGTGTGGGCAACCGCCTCGCTGAAATGCAGATACGAGTATTGTGGGAAGAAATTCTCGCACGCAACTTAACATTTGAACTAGCAGGGAAAGCGGAGCGCACACTCTCAAATGTCATTCATGGCATTAACACCATGCCGCTACGTGTCACTCGTCCATGATGTAAAAGATGTGCACCCGATAGTTGTCATAATCGATAGCAATGTTTGAGGCATGTGGGGCAACCGTGCGAAGCAAAAAATAGAGCGATGAAAATAGAGGGATGAAAATAAGTGATTGATATAAACGGTATGGCCCACGTCATTCTCACTGTCAGCCAGTTTGATAAAGCGCATAAATTTTATTCAGGCCTGCTGCCAGAATTTGGCATGACCAAAGTTGAAGACGGCCCAGATTTTCTCTACCACGTGGGTGCGCGCACAGCCATTGGAGTACGCAAGTGCGACCCAGAATTTGCGGGAGAGCAGTTTCAACAATATCGTGTTGGCTTACACCATATCTGCTTACGCGCCAGAAGCCGTGAAGACATCGACAAAACCGCAGAACTGGCCGCTTCTCTGGGCGCCAATATCATACGCGGCCCGGAGGAGCGCGACTGGGCACCCGGCTATTACTACGTATTATTTGAGGATCCAGACGGTATACGTATAGAGGTCAACTACGTGCCGGGGGTTGGATTATTCGAGACCGGGCAGCGCTTTGGCTCAGGGGAAGACTACGTTCGTGAAAACGGCCAAGACCTCCACCGGCCAAAATAGACTTTGGATTTACATCGCGGCCTAATTCATCAGCACTAACTTACCGACTATTTTGCCAGCCAACTGATCCTTTAGAGCATTTTGATAATCGACCATCTGCCGACAAACAACTTCGGCAGGTACAAGCGTGCCGTCAGCCGTCCAGCCCATGAGCGTCTCCATCAATTCCTGATTAATGCGTGGGTTGGCACGAAACTCGCCGCCCCAATCAACACCGACAATGGAGGATCTTTTTAACAGGGGCAAGTTCAATGGAATCTTGGGGATTTCACCACCCGCGAAACCAACTACTAAAAATCTGCCGCCGGGAGACAAGGAACGAAATGCCGGCTCAGACTTATCGCCACCTACTGGGTCGTAGACCATATTCAGCCCACTGCCTTTGGTCAGCTGTTTCAGGGCGTCCCGCCAATTTTGATCAGTGTAGTCTACCGCGTGATCTGCACCAAAACTCAACGCTGCGCGGCGTTTTTCATCGCTAGATGCCGCAGCAATCACGCGCGCGCCCATGGCTTTGGCAACACTAATGGCCGACGAACCAACGCCGCCTGCAGCACCCAAAATTAGCAGAGTTTCGCCAGCTTTAAGGTGACCGCAATCTCTCAGTCCATAAAGAGCAGTGGCATAATTAATATAAAAGCCGGCGGCAATAGCGTCACTAAGATTGGCGGGGATTTTAACTAAGGTCGTGGCTGCAACGGCAATAATGTCTGCGTAAGCACCATTACTGGCCATACCTAAAACTCGGTCGCCGGGCTGCACATTGGTAACGTTCTCGCCGACCTCACTGACTACGCCGGCAAATTCACTGCCCGGATAATAAGGCAGCGGTGGTTTCACTTGATACAAGCCTTGCACCATTAGGCCATCTACAAAACCAACGCCTGCTGCGCTGATATCCACTAAGGCCTCATTAGCCTGTGGCGAGGGCGCATCTACTTCAATACGTTGAAGGTTTTCCGGTGGGCCAAATGCCTGACAACATACTTTTTTCATAACGTCTCTCTCTCACCTAACAAAAACCTAAACTACACGAGTAAGAGAAAAATGTCTGACAGTGGAGTACGCTAAAAGAGATTGATCAGTCTGTCGTAGATTAAGCCACTATGAAACGCCTTAAACAGCGATCTATCTGAGCAAAGACAAAGACATTCTGAGGATTTCCTGAGTGTTGGAAAGAACAAAACTGCCCATTTGCTGCATCATCTGTTCCCGCGCTAATTTGGCGCTCTGAAGCGCAAAGTCCGCATCCATAGTGCGCGACTTAGACGCGTCTAGCTGTATAGATGTTTGCAGCAAGCGCTCAACACCAAAATCTATTGAGCTTTGTAAAGCGCCCAACTTAGCCTGATTGGTGGCAGAATGCGCTAATGCGCCATCAACAATAGACAACGCAGTATTAGCCCCTGCAGTGGTAGAAATATCTATTGCAGAAACTGTATTCATATCCGAGACAATTGCATTTGACGTAATTTCAACATAATTTGCTCCAAACACCGTTGTATAGGAGTTACCGTTGTCTCCACCCAAACCGTAAAGACGGTCTGCCATATCTTTAAACTCAGCTCGGTTTAGACTGCCAGATTTTTTCTCAACAGCAATATTGTCAACGCGCAGACTCGCATCCCGAGAAACCAAAGGATAATCCGAGGCTTGCACCGTGACGTTGTCCACATACAAATTTGCTCCTGCGGCCCTGCCACCTGTGGCATCCCACGTGCCTGCAACAAATACAAAACGGTAATCACCGTCAGCTTCAATAGTTTTGGAAACCGTTGCCCAAGCTGTGCTTGCACCCGCTGTTGCACCGGTTTCGTTGAGCAGTTCTTCAACATGCCCCGTGTTTTCGTTAACTAGATAACCAACCACATCGTAAGCATCGGAGCCACCCGTAGCGCGCCAATCAAAACCTACTGAGTCACCCTGTTTCAAAGTCACAGAGTCGTCACTGACCAGGTAAGGTCCGTGCAAAATACCAAAGCCATTCTGTAGTTGGGCTCTAGATTGCAACTGGGTAGATAATCCGCTGCCGGTTGAAGTTTCCGTGGATAGTTGAGCCGTATATGTTGCTGAATTAGGCGCGGTAGCATCGTGGGGCGCTGCGCCAACAACCGTGGCTGGAAATACAGTATCGGTAGCGCTGGGTTGACCGGCAATAGTATCTAAGCCGTTTAGACGAACCTGGCTGGTATACGTTGTCCAACCTGGAATTGCAGTACCCCCTGCACTACCATCTTCAAAGTCACCGTTAGTAAATGTGACGGCTTCGTCGCTACGCACGCCACCAACAAACACCACTTTATAGTTGCCCGCTTTTTCAATGGTTTGATTAACGACCGCCCAACCGCTGGAAGCACCGCCACTACCCGTTGCATTGAGCAGTTCTTGGGTTTCACCGGTTTCTTCATCAATTGCGTAGGCATATACATCATAATCGGCAGTTCCCGCGAGCCCACGCCAATCAAAAGAAAGTTTGTCACCAGGTTCAAGGGCATAGGTCTCTGAAGTCTCAAAAACCGGGCCATGGACGATACCAACACTGGGCACGTTAATTGGGCCGCTCTGCAGCTCTACAGAAAATCCACTACCGGATGACGGATCGGCAACGCGTTTAATACTAAAGGTAGCGTCTTCATAGGGCGCCTTGGTATCACCTGCAGCGTCTAATAGACCATTGGTAAAACTAGGCAAAGTCTCATCTAACGGTAAATTGTGATTACTAAGACGCGTTTCGCCGTCAAGGTTAACGCGCTGATTATAGCTGTCCCATTTCGCAAAGCTGGCAGAGCCAGCGGCCTCATCATCAAAGCCAGCCTCAGACAGGCCATAGGCAAAATTGAAACGTGCTACGCCATTGGCTAAATCTGAGGCAGCAACATCCAGCAAGCCAACTAAATCGGCGCTTTCACCATTGCCTCTAAACAGCTTACCGCCAACTGTCGACAGCTCGTCTTTGACAATTGAAGCGACTGAATCTTGGGTGATTTTTTTGCTCTGATCGTCATCAAAATGACTCACCGCCCCTGTGTTACGAATAGAAAACACGTTGTTCGACGACAACTTAATACTGCCTGAAACAATGGTCGTATCGTTAGATCCAGACCCATCTAAAAGGACCGCCGCGCCAACTGCATCTGCCGTACCACCAGCCCAACCAATTTTCTGCACTTGAAGAGAGTTAAAAGTCGCGCCAGAGCGTTCATTTTCAATACTAATATCTCGACCACTTCTATCCGTCAAATGTACTGCCCCAGCAAAAAATTGGGCCTGAACACCTGTTTCTCCGGAAATTTGATTAATCGCCTCTGCCGCTGCAATGCCCTCGCCAGACCGGATAGAGAAATTGCCCGTGCTGTAGCCATTTATCTTCAGGCTGTATGTGTCCGTTTGGCTGCTAGTGGATGACAGTGTAGCTCTTGTTACCGCATCTGCCTTAACACCGGTTAGGTTACTTTCGGCATTGATTGCTTCGGCAATTTGATCTGCTGGCTGATTTGTTCGCCAGTTGATATCAGTAGGCTGACCCGAATCATTTATTACCGTCATAACGCTTGGGTTGTCTGCCCGCGTAATATCACTAACGCTAGCTGCCGCTGTCAGAGCGCCGTCTCCTTCACTTGTGTAGGTATGCGCGCCAATATCCTGTGGACGAAAACTATCAATACTGTGTGAAAGGAAATCTGTTTCGCCTACACCGACCTGAAATTTGAAGGGATCTTTATATTCACCTAGCAACGCCACACCGTTGTACTTTGTATCCAATGCTAACCGGGTTATAGAGTCGACCAACTGAGCCACTTCGGACTGCAAAGAAGCACGGTCTTTATCCGTTGTGGCATTCGCAACTTGCAAGGCCAATTCACGAATACGCAATAGCGCGTCGCTGACCTGCTCAATCCCAGTGTCGGCCACACCGGCCATTGCGCCAGCATTAGATATATTTTGCACAGCCTCGGTCTGCCACCTGACATGGGCAGCCATCTGACTCCCGCGCAGAAACGCCGCAGGGTCTTCCCTACTGAGGTTAGACTTAAGCCCGGTACTAAGGCTTTCCATAGCGCGGTGCAGGCGCTGAGAACTCTGATCCATATTGGACCGAGCGATGAGCGTCGAACTATTTAGAGAGGATATTGCAGCCACAATAGGGCGCCCCAAAGTTAATAAACACTATAGACAAACAAGTTTCGTACCAGAAAGGCTGAACCCCAAAATTACCACTAACTCATTGTTTTAATTAACTTTTAATTTTCTTCCCATTCACTACCCAAAATCCTAGCGTTATCTAGACGTCGAATTTCTGACCCTTCGGCGTCAATTGTCTGATTCCAACACAAATTCATTGTTGGACATATCAGGGACTCTTTTACGACTTGGTACCCATTATAGACCCAACAAATGCCGCTAAACCAACATCAAGTTCGTGCAAATGAATCCTACAACGTAACTAATGGCTCGCTGCCAGCCCAACAGCCTAATCGAACGAATCCCAGCCCGTCGACTAAAAGTTATCGTTACCAACACTGCGCCGCCAGCAACATGCATACGCAAGGGCTTTAGAAAGTTTTTATTATTGAATATCAGGGGGTTAAAGGATACTAAAATGATTTCTCTTCGGGCAGACCGTACCTCGAAGAGTCAAAAATTAATGCTGAGCGCGACCTTGGAACCAAAAAAATCTATATACAGTAGCCCTTTTTTATGAGCTCCATAAATTGTTTTAGTTTTTGTAAAGATCTTGGTAAAAGGAACCCATGTCTAACTGCAATATGCACCGTTGCAGTGAAGCAGATTTTAAATTATGTTTCTTCTTGGGCTTTAGACCTGTCTCTTATACACATCTGACGCTGCCGACGAATAGAGAGGTGTAG
>CAJXUL010000052.1 GCA_913060615.1 uncultured Gammaproteobacteria bacterium
TAAAAGCACTGTTTACAGGCGCTCTCGCCCAAAGATCAACCACTTTTTGATCGCCGACATAGACACAAAGTTGAGCGCTATTTTCGGCGAGCTGCTGCATATTTTTGACAAATAAATCACGCAAACTTTCGAAATTAGGCGCTACAGATCCTTCTACAATTATCTTTTCCAAGGTCCTACCCACTCATTGTAATTGTACAGCAGATTACCACTTCGCAAGAGGATTAGGGGCGCAGTGTCGGAACGCAAAACCAGCATCACTTACCCTGCCCGCGCAGAAAAGGCCTGCCCCAGCAAACAAAAGCGGCAGCGAAGGGCATAGGCCAAGAGGATAAGGAACTGAAAAGATGGGTCTATCAATTACCCACAATTAGTCATCCACATACAGCGCTTAGTATCGCCTACACTGTTGTCTCGCCCTAGCGTCTTCATCTTATTCGCTAACAATTTACTAAAGTCTTGGTAGCGTACTTTTTGATCACTCTCTAGCACTGTCATGATTTCGGCGTCCATGCGCTTGATTAGAACGCGCTGCTTCTTTTTCAATTTACGATTGGTGTCTAAGGATTCGCGGATGATTTTTTCCGCCGCGACACGAAAATCGTTACTAAATTTCGTCGCAGATGCTTTAAAAACCTTCGCCTGGGAAGCGCTCAGGTTAATCGCCTGAACGGCCTCAGTGACATCTGAATCTGCCCAAATACCTTGGGGTTGATTGGCATTCTCTGACGTTGTCTTTGCAGCCACATTTTCAGCAATGCCGTAAACTTCCTCTACGCGGGTCACACAGGCACTGATGATCTGTTTACTAATGTCATTTTGCGCCCGAAAAACCACGACCTTACTCTCCAAAGGCGCCTCTATGACTGCCAACAGGCCGGCTGAATCTCCATTGAACTCGCTGGCTGCTTTGGCCATGCAGCCGCAATAAGCGGCGGCGGCGTTCGACCCCCTACCACCTGTGCTCTCTACCCCCGCAACACAAGCCGCCGTGAACTGATCACCAGAACTAGCTGAGAGCGTTATAGGACTATATAGCCCTATGAATACAACGAAGGCCAAGTAGATACTTCCGAGCAACTTAGAATTAGTCTTACTTGGCCGCAGAACCTGAATTACAAAATTGCTCGTTCCCATCTTCAATTCCCTCATTTTTCTTTTTATTTATACAGGCATTTAAGCCGTTCTTTCTAGGCGCCACTTATAGCGGCCTTATAGCTGTCTTTATAACGATTGGGGACCTACCTTTGCCCCTTTTTAAGCTAATGATCTTTCGTACTGACTACGAACATATTTTCCCATCATTTCAACAAAAAATTCACGCATTTTCACGACGTTGCTTGTCTCATCGCTTGTTGAGTTCTTTGTGGCACACCATTGGCCCACCCGGGAAATAGTCATTGGCGCGTTTTTTTACGTAGGGTTAATACAAAGCACACACCCACGCAAAGACCGGCAGGCGTTGGCTTAAAATAATTTGGGCTGATAAAAAATAGGTAGGTAGATAGGTAGATAGGTAGATAAGTAGATAAGTAGATAAGTAGATAAGTAGATAAGCTGTAGATCACGCACCTATATTGCAATTGCCTAAAGACACCGCGAAACGCAGCTCAAGCATGCCATCCAGATTTATCGCTAAACAAATACAGAAGACCTATCACATAGGAGCTCTTTAGATCTCTTAGAAAAATCTAACTCCCTCGGCCTCCTGCACTTTGAGACATTCGACAATATTCAGTCGACGAAGACCCCTTTCTGTTTTTTACGTTCTAGCTTTTCCGCTTTCTTCTCCTTTGGTGATTTGGCGGCGGCTTTTTTAGTATCTCGCTTGTTTTTGAACTCTTTACTCATGTTGTCCACTCCTAGTAAACGTTAACGAATCAGGACTCAGGGATACTTTTACTAACTTCTCCTATATTGACAGTTAATTGGACGAATTCGGTAGCTGCTAAGAATACAACTATGCACGCTCCACACCAGGCGACCTCTGAAAAATTCAGGTAAAGCCGCCCACAGATCAAATACAAATTCACTCTCTCGACGTAAGACTTTGGCAACTAAGATCTGTACTACGCGAATGACTTTCAATCAATTTTAAGTTGCACACAGTCCAGCAACCAAGATTACCCTAACACAAGGGATATAGCAGAAGATGAATTTCTGGCACATTGCCGTGCTATCAAGACTATGTTCGCACTGTTCAACAACCCGGTGAAAAGCACGTTAACAAAGTCATTCGCTACGATTCCCCTACCCGCAGCAATTACGTGTTAATTCAGAGACCGAATATCTCCTCGACATAACCGCCTATCCTGCGAAATGAATCTCCAACCGAGGAATTCGTAAAAATCGACCACCAACTAACCGTAACGACGACAACCGACTAAATTTGCTCAAACCTAATTTGCCAGCAGTCGAGCAAAACTAGATTGAATTGAGAATCTCCAAGATGAAAAGTTTGATCACAGTAATTTTACTTAGCCTGTTATCGCCAGTGAGCAACAGCTCAGAAATTAGCACCACACATTTGCATAACAATTCAGCAGAAATTCCAACTGCCATCATGCAACTCTTACCGCTAGCTGAGGGAGGCGATGCAAAATCCCAATATAATCTTGCTCTGATTTATGACTGGGGCGACGGCACGCCAGAAAACAACCAAGAAGCAATTAGGTGGTATACGTTAGCAGCCGAACAAGGACATTCAGCGGCGCAATATAATCTCGGGCTTATGTACGACGAAGGCGATGGTGTTCCAGAAAATAATGGACATGCCATTCGCTGGTATACGCTGGCCGCTGAGCAAGGCGACATAGCGGCACAATATAATCTAGCCCTTATGTACGACGAGGGCGAAGGCGTTCTAGAAAATAATCAACAAGCAATTCTCTGGTATACACTGGCCGCTGAGCAAGGCGACATAGATGCGCAATATAATCTGGGAGTTATGTATGACGAAGGCGAAGGCGTTCCAGAAAATAATCAACAAGCAATTCGTTGGTATACGTTGGCGGCTGAGCGGGGGGATAAAAATGCTCAAGATCGACTCTATCTAGTTTATGCAGAAGAAGACCCAATAGGACAAATCCTTGAGTTTTTGCTCGACAGGCTACTCAGCTTCTAAATTCGCGTTTAGATCGAGAGTAAACTCACTCGCCAAGGTTCGGCAGCCCGTACAATTAGAGCCCTCGCCCGTCTAAACTTTTTGCCGCGCGATCAGCAAATGACCAAGCCTCTCCTGGCTTTACGCTACGCGTTTGCGGCGCTGTAAAAGAGACGAATATTTCTCCTAGCTGCGCAGGAAAGACAATCTTAAGGTCATCAATACTCTCCCCGGGCGCAAGACGAAAGTCGTAGTTGAAAATTTGGTAGAAACGCCGATCATTGAAGGTATAAGGCGGCTTGCCTTGCCCCGCATATTTGCTTTCAACCAATTCACGCTTCAGCACTCCCTGAACTTGCTGCGCACTAGGTAACCGCTTATTCAGCACAACAGACTGCCTGCTAAAGCCCGGTTGAGCCAGCAAACTCGCCTGCAATCCAACATCAATTTCAGCCAACATAGACTCGTACAAGGACGCAAACATCTGCTCGGGCATGGCAGCCACTACCGGTAATGTCAAAGCTGACGTCCCTGGAGCAGCGTGCAATACATCTACCATGTGGAACTGCACTTTAATATTCACCAACCGATTGGGTAATACCTCAACCGTCGCAGAACTCGATTTAATACCGTGGGCATGGACCCCTGCGCTAAATGTCATCAGCGCCACCATTATCAGCAGAAAAGGCACAGTGGTTTTCAAAGATCCATCAAGCCCTAGCTTCCATAAGGCGTAAAGCTAAGTGTTGCGTCTGCCACCTTCGTCACTGCGCAATGCGTTTGAACCTCGTCAGATGTAGTGTTGGTTTTATCCTCGCGATAACGGAACTCGAAACAAGTCGTTGCTGGATTGTAGGATGCATCGCCGACTTCCAGTATGCGCCATAACACTTGTGCGGTGGCGCCAGCTGTCAGGAACGCTGGCGTACTGCCGCCCACACGCGTAGCAAACTCGGTAACGTTATAAGTTTTACCTGCAACCGTACTGTATACGTTGGAAGCGATAGCAACTTCCATATTAGTACTGATGCGCGCAACGGCATCGGACCCCAAAGTCTGACCCGTAAATCCTGTCCGCGTTGTAGCTAACACTGTAGCGCCGCTGGCGGCAGTCCGTGCGGGAAGCACAGTACCCTGATAGCAACCGGCGGTATAAGGCGCTTCCTTGCTGGTGTAATAAGCGTAGCCTGAGGTCGCGCCATCGCCGTTAATATCGTAGGCGTTGCAGGCATTCAGTGGTTTAGTGGCGTTTATCACATCGGAGGGCCGATAATCTAAATGGTCATACTGGCCAGCGCCATAATTTGTAGGGGTCAGAAAAAAGATCCCTCTGGTGGTCGCATCACCACTAAATACGCCCCCAGCTTGACCAAAGTACAGTGGTATACCATCGCTCATGTAGGCCAAAGGTTTACTTGGGTCATGTACATCCATCAAGCAGATAGGAGCGCCATGTAAGTGGTAGCCCTCGCCGTTGGGCGAGTGACCGTAGCACTGGTCGACTTCGCCTATCAAAACAGCATCAAAGCTTGTGTATACGCTGCCATCAGTAGGCCCGCAGAGGAAGCTAGGCGGTTGAATACCGCCAGAATTTTCAAAGAAATAAGGCAGAATAGGCTGTCCATCTACTGTTGTGCCGATAATATCTACGCCAGAACACTCAAAGTTGTTGTTTACACCAGACAAGTAAGCGGGTTCTATACGCAGTGATGTTACGGACGCGGAAGGCAGCGGCAAACGACCATGCCAAGCATTTTTACCGGTGAAAAGTTGCTGGTCCGTCAAAGCAGTTTTCAACCCAGAATCTATCTTTGAACTGACTATCATCTCGTTGGTACCCGCTGGACAGGTAATGGACGAGTGCATGGTCGAATATTCATTAAAATGCGCAGTCTTTGCGTCGCAAGTTGCCGCTATGGCTGTCGGCACATGCTCATTGGCTGAAATAGATGCTGCGTCATAGCTAACTCTTCTGGTTTTCAGTGTAAAAGAACCCAAAAGAGCGTCACCTACCGCAGCTTCGACTTCTGCTTGGGTTGCCGTTGCTGTCAAACTGAGTGCCGCGTTGAGCGCGTACACAGTAATGTTGTAAAACGATTCAGTGCCTCCGCCAGTGGCACAAGGGGCTGCATAAGCACTGCCGCCCGCTGCATTAATCGCCGTTGCAGTCATATCACCCGCCGCCGCTGTTGCCGCACTAAAATCATCAGCTGGCAGCGTTGTCACCGTTGACGCAATATTAAACAGCGTGAAATGTGGCACTTGACCGCCGTCCGCGGCCACACTGTGCATGGTAAGTGCATAGTGCGTGGTGCCATCAGGCGCATTAGACCAAGTAAGCAACGGCGATATACCGCCAACGGTTGCCCCTGTTTTGAGCGCGCCATAACAGGTATAGCTCAACGGCAAGTTAAAGAAAGTACTACCCGTATCCTTGAAAGCAGCGCTGGTAATCGACATTTCACTGGCAACATTCTCCACAACAACAGTTAAGTCTAAGATATCTGTCAAATCGCCCTCGTCTGTGGCCGTAATAGTCACTTCATATTTATTGTCTTGGTCATTATCCGTAGGATTTTCAAAATCAGTTACGATCAAAAATGACAAAACGCCTGTCGAGGAGATAGTAAATTTCGCCGCATCATCGCCGGACAGGGTATAGGTCACGGCGTCCCCAGCGTCTACGTCAGTCGCCGAATAGGTCGCTACGGTACGAACCCCTTCAGCTGCGTTGCCTGAGTACACGTCTATGTCACCTAGGTCCCACAGCGGTGGTTCGTTGACGTTGGTCACAGAAACCGTCACTTCCTCGGAATCGGTTAAACCTGCAGAATCTGTTAAAACCACAGTCACCGCATAAGTGTTATCAGCACCGACATCTGTAGGCGCTTCAAAATTAGGCGCAGCGATAAATGCCAGAGCGCCGGTTGAAATACTGAACTTATCAGCATCTGTGCCGCTCAGATCAAACGTAGCAGTTCTACCCTCTGTAACAGTCGTAGAAATTGTTGCTACCGCAGTGCTATTTTCTGCAATTGTGATCTGACCAACGTCCGCGATTACTGGCGGACCGCTAGTTACTATTGTTACTACGAAGCTTTTCGTAGGCGAATCTTTAGAGCCATCGTTTGCCGTGACGCTGAGATTATATGCGCCGGCAGGTTGAGCAGATGCGAGCGTTATGACGCCTGCATCAGAAATTGTAAATTTGCCGGCATCGTCCCCCGACAAAGCATACGACAACTCGTCTCCATCTAGATCCGCTGCCGCTACTTGGGTAACCGCCAAAGATCCAAATAAAAGAGATTTGTCTGCAATCTCACTCAGCACCGGGGCAGTATTACCCGTTGTTATGGTCACCACTACCTTGTAAATAAAATCTATTAGGGTCTCTTCGTAAACATAGGCCTTTTCATCTTCAGGACCACCCGTTCTAAACGTCGGCATAAAATAAAAAGTTAGGGAACCTTCCGAACGCTTTAACCGTTCATGGGCCACATCTATAAGATAGATCTTATTACCCTCGGAATCAGTTGTTCCTTTTTGGACCTCTTCTCCTTGGTCTGAGGGAGCAAATAACGTAAATTGGCCCCCCGAGGCCTCCTCCGCTTCTGGTATAAAGCCGCCAAATACATCACGGTCCGTAAGTGGAAGCCTACGAGTAAATAGGAATTCCGTTTTTTGCTTTGCCGGGACTTTAATTTCAAACCTAACTTTTTCACTTCCTTTCGAGGTTACACGAATAACACAGGGGCCTAAAGATTGGGCCAATTGACAATCCGTGCCGGAGGCACCGTTATTGATTCTTTTTCCAACATATCCGTCGCCACAGCTACCTGCAGCAAGGATTACAAACATGACCGCGGCTGATAGCAATTTTTTTAACAAGTGCAAACGTCGCTGAGCACTACATAGCGGCAGGGGAAATAACGGCATTCGGAACCTTCTTTTTATTTTTGTTTTTGTTTTTGTTTTTGATCGAACGATTTATTGTTCAAGCGACAATAATTTATTGCGTGCCGGTCATTAAAACATTTGCTTGCGCTGCATACAACCGGCAGGCCAACCAATGTGAGTTTGAGCAACTGCCACGGGTTATTGGTAAGCTGGTTTGCTCAAGCACAGCGGAAATATAGAATGGGCGGCCAGAGGTAGGGTTATGATAGATCAGCGTCGACGTAAATATCTGGCTAAGTTAGCCGCAAAGTTGAGAGATTTTTATACAGCACAGCACCAAGAGCAAGAAGCCAACATAAAACTCACAGCAACAGAAAAAGCGAAAAGCCAACTGGATGGCTTTATGGAGGCAGGCTTAATCAGTCAGTTGGTGAATAAAGCAGATCTGCAAAAAGCCCTCGGTGAGGCTCACTTTGAGGTATTCAAGAAAACACGAGATGAGAGGCGCAAACAACTAACAAAAGAAACTGGCGCGAAGCTTGATTGGTCTATTTACGATGAACCCACCATATTTAGGAAAATTGATTAGTCTGGCTACTTCTTATGCCTACACCTTGTAACTACCAATGAAACCCACTGCACAAGTTGCAATCAACCGCTTGCTAAATGAGCAACTCCCTAGGCGTCTCGTCCTAGCAAAGCTTTCAGGTAAATACCTTACCCCTTCACCTTCCTAATCTCTGCCAACAAGCGCTCTTCCATTTCTCGCATGTCGTTGGTCAATGCGTCCTTCATCTCAGCCCTACTTTCTTCTGCATGCTCTTCAGCGCTCTCGTCTGCATCACTACTCATAGCGTTGACAATAACGGCAATAAAGAGGTTCAACATCGTGAAAGTAGTGACCAAAATGTAGACCACAAAGAACGCCCAAGCGCTTGGGTGCACAGCCATGACCGGGCGCACAATACCCATAGACCAGCTCTCAAGGGTCATAATTTGGAACAATGTATACATAGTACTGCCCAAATTTCCAAACCACTCAGGAAAGGTATCGCTATATAGGTGAGTGCCAATAACGGCGAATACATAAAAGAGCAGAGTCATAATGGTAGCCACAGAGGCGATACCGGGAATGGCTGTAAGCAGCCCTTCTATGACCTTGCGCATTGCAGGGGCTGCGGAGATAAGTCTGAGCACTCTGAGTACGCGCAGCGCACGCAAGGCCGCAAAGGTTTCGCTTGCAGGAACAAGCGCAAGACCAACAATGAGAAGGTCGAACAGACTCCAAGGATTGGTGAAAAATTTCAACCGATAGACATAAAGTCGAAGCACAATTTCCGCGACAAAAATCTGTAAAATAAGGCTATCAACAGACTCTAACCACCAACCGTAATCCGCCATCAAGCTGTCCGAGGTCTCCAACCCCAGAATAATCGCGTTGATAATAATTAGGCCAATGATCGTGTTTTGAAACTTGCCGTTTTCAACAAAACCTTGAATCTTTTCTCTCATACTTCGCAATGCTAACCTAGTCTATGGAGGGTCGATATTAGGCCCTAAACAGCCATTTACCCCGGGTAATATGTACGAAGAATAACACATCAAACGGAACAGCAAGTTGGCGCTCAACACCGTCAACTTAGAAAATCTAAAAAATGGGAGGTACAAACCCAAGCACAGGGGCGAGTGAGCTAAGCCAATGCAGAACATTGCTAGGTGTTAACGTGATGGCCAAAATTCCACCCTATACAAGCTGCACGAAAAAGTTTCTTATACCTCCACGGGACTTTTCAGCACCATAGCACGACCAATTGCGTTAGTAGGCTATAAGCACAGTGAAGGAGAATAATAATGCTCAGTTCAACAGAATTTTTTCAAGTCACGCCACTACTTATGTGGGTGTTATGGATAGAGGCCGTCATCTATCTCGGTATTGGCACTTACGAAACCTTCGATGACTTCATTGCCAAGGTGCCCAAATGGGCAGAGCAAGATGGCGGCGTTAATGCGTGGATTAGAATTCAGGATGTTGTCGCACGCAAAATGCACGCGGCTATTTGCATCATCTTAGGCTTTGTCGCACTGAACGGCGCACTAGAAGGCCACGTCACACGGTTTGAACTCGAACTGATCTTCATCGGCTTTGCCGTACTCATGCCTGTGATTTGGTCCACTATGATGCCGGGTAAACTCGGTTTCATGGTAATTTTGCTGAAGCCGGAATTTTGGCTGCAACTGGTTATGTTTGTATTTTTTAGTCATTTAGTACGCATGGAGATACTAATCATCTGCATGGCACTGAATCTGTGGGGCATATTCGTTAATATCACCCATGTACGAAAAGTCTTTTTTCAGCCCTACACTTATGCAGAACTAAGAAAGCATGTGGTGGTCGCCGCCGGTGCAGAGTTCGCTGCCAAAATAGATAAACTGGCGGGTCATAAACCGTAGTGATATTGGCCGGGTTCTTAAACAGGATTCTAGAAAAGTGGCCCCCTAACTACAGATGTCACAAGCAATGCCCAAAGTAATGCAAAAAGGACAATTAGATCAATGAAAAATATAGCTGCGTCACTGACACTACTACTGCTAACCCCCCTCTTTATGAGCAAGAGTTTGAGCCAAGAATCAGTCAAGACCTCCAATCAAGCGCCGTTGCAAAGCGTTTTGAATTTCTATGCCATGAGCGGGAATATCGCTACCGCTGGACAACCTACCCCAGATCAATTCACCCAGGTTAAAGATGCCGACTATTCCGCAGTCATCAACCTGGCGATGCCTGAATCTGCCAATGCATTGGCTAACGAAGGCGAAATTGTCAACGGCCTAGGCATGTCCTATACCCACATTCCTGTGCCGTGGAATGCACCCAGCGCAGAGCATGTAAAAACGTTTTTCGACACCATGGGTGCGCTTGAGAAAAACGGTCAAAACGTGCTGGTACATTGCGCTGCAAACTATCGAGCATCAGTCTTTACCTATAAATACCTCACGCTAAGAAAAGGCTTATCAGCTGAAGAGGCCACCACCCCGCTGCTAAAGAAGTGGCTGCCGGAGATGGATGCCAATTGGCTGGCGATCATGGCACTGACATCGCAAGAGATAGAATAGGTTATAAACAGTCAGAAATATTTTTTGCAAAACAGCTCAAAAATATTATGCCGTAAGAAATAGAAATAGTGCTATCCAGTTGGAATAGTACTATGCCGGTGGGATAGTTAGCGAAGGCACTTTTAGGTGCGCACTCATATCGCCAATAAGTGAGTGACGCAATTCACGTTTGGAAAAACGCCACTTACCTTCTACCCGCTCAAATTCGTCAAAGTAGTCGCCAGCAAAAATAGCTTGTAACGGAAAGTTATCTGTCTGCTGCCAAACTGTTACATAGCAGTGCCCGACCGCTCGTGCATTGATTTCATCAATCTCCAGATCAATATTACTCATCATGTGTTTGGTTCTGGGCGTACCGTCCGAGTAAATAATCAGATTATTTGCGGACTCTTTACCAGGCTTCTTACCTTCAGCAATCCATTGCGCATGTGCAAATAGACGTCCAAATGTGGCTAAGTCACCTGAGTCGATGGCGAAACAATATTCATTCATCAAGTGCAAAATTTCTTTTTCAGAATCCATTATTTACTCTTCCTTTATCACTAAAATCATCACCCTCGCTTTCACCACCTATGTCATAGAACCAACAACAATCAGTCTTAATTGAGAGAAGCCGTGCCCCAAACATTGTACCCAGCAATCTTTGGCGTCTGCGGCAAATACATGGCCTGCCAGTCTTGTACCTTTAACGGTGTTGCCTCAATAAGCCCGCGAATATCACGATTAATATGACAGCCCCCGGCCATTTTGCCCCAAAAGCCGTTGACCCGATTTTGCCACTTGGCAACGGATGCATCTGGCGCAAGGGCGTGTTCAGCAACCAGCACTCGTCCGCCTGGACGCAGCACGCGCACCACTTCAGCTAAGGCACGAGTAGGATCAGGAATGGTGCACAGCGTATAGGTGATCACAGCGGTATCTATTGAGTCTGTGGCCAATGGAATGTCCTCCGCACTGCCATTGCGATACTCAATAGCCACATCCGACTGCTGAACCGCAGGCTGTGCCAATTGCCAACTCTCTTGGCTAGGATCTATGCCTATGACCTTACTTACTCGCGCCGCGTCATAATGTT
The DNA here is from genome assembly GCA_913060615.1 of uncultured Gammaproteobacteria bacterium. Taxonomy (GTDB): domain Bacteria; phylum Pseudomonadota; class Gammaproteobacteria; order Pseudomonadales; family Azotimanducaceae; genus UBA4421. The sequence goes on from CAJXUL010000052.1 coordinate 11,187, forward strand.
TGGCGTTCAATCCAGTGCCTATCCCTAGCTCTAAAACTTCACCCTGAGCCAGCGGCACCACCTTAGCTCGTTGCAGATCAACAGCCTTCATGCCACAGGCGCAGTTAATAACATGGGGCAGAATCTTGTTTTCGTAAAACGACATGCGCTAATTCTCAATTCAATATTTCTTCAAACTAACACCACTCCTCGTGGATGCAAGCCATGGGCAAAAGAAGTAACAGCAGAGAGTAAGGCTGCGCTGCGAAAATGCCGCCGATGCTATACCACCTACCGCCAACACGAGCGTTAAAGGTCAAAACAGGCGCAAAAAGATAGCCCAAATTCTCATCAAAGTTGGGATAGTATTAGCCCACGAATTTGAATTAGATGGAGAGTAAGCGATTATGCAAGACGTATTTATTGTGGGCGCATCACGCAGCCCAATTGGTAAGCGCGGTAAAGGCCTGGCAGGACTCATGCCAGCGGATTTGCTCGGTAAGGTACAGCGCGGTGCGTTGGAGCGTGCTGGTGTAGATGCAGCCAATATAGGCCAAGTGGTTGGCGGTTGTGTTTCTCAGATCAACCAGCAGTCTTTCAACATCACTCGCGTTGCGTGGTTGTCTCAAGGCTTTCCTGAAGAAGTGGCAGCAACAACCATTGACTCACAATGTGGCTCTAGCCAGCAGGCGACCTCACTGGGCGCTGCAATGATTGGCTCTGGCATGGAAGACTTGGTTATGGCCTGCGGCGTTGAAATGATGTCCGTTGTGCCCCTTGGCTCAAATATGGCTGGCGGCATTCCAATGGGCGAAAGCTATGCTAAGCACTACCAGCCCACCAGCCAATTCCAAGGCGCGGCAATGATTGCCGAGGAATACCAGGTTACCCGTCAAGACACTGATGCGTTCGGTCTAAACAGCCAAGACAAAGCCATTAAGGCTTGGGAAGAAGGTAGATTTGATAGAGAAATAATCCCTATTGAATCACCCGTATTAGATGGTGAAGGTAAGCCAACTGGCGAAAGCCAAACCATCAGCCGTGACGAAGGTCTGCGCGGTACTAGTATGGAAGCATTGGCAGGGCTACAAGCCGTACCGGGCCAAGAAATTCACACTGCTGGAACAAGCTCGCAAGTGTCTGATGGCGCAGCGGTAGTTATTCTTGCTAGCGCGGCGGCAGTAGAAAAATACGGCCTTACGCCTAGAGCAAAAATTTGCGCCACCACTCTAGTGGGTTGTGACCCGGTCACTATGTTGAAAGGGCCTATCCCTGCCACAAAGAAAGTACTTGAGCAGACAGGCTTAGACATTGACGACATCGATACTTTTGAAGTAAACGAAGCTTTTGCATCAGTAGTATTGGCTTGGCAAAAAGCGGTAGGCGCAAATCCAGAAAAGGTTAACCCTAATGGGGGAGCTATTGCGTTAGGTCACCCTACAGGCTCTACCGGCGCAAGACTGATTACCACCGCACTACATGAACTTGAGCGTACCAACGGTAAATATGGCCTTATTGCCATGTGCTGTGGCGGCGGCTTAGGTACTGGCACCATTATAGAAAGGGTTTAACCCAATCTAGCACTTGAATAGGCAACGCACACTGCTTGCCTATTCAGTTCTAATCTTCACCTGCAATCTTCACCTCTATCTTTCACCTCTAAGTTTCACCTCTAAGCTTCACCCCTAACTTTTAGCGTTAACCTTTAGTTTTAACCTGCTGCAGCCCCCCCTTCCAAGAGATTTATTCGCCCTTGCATAGGGCAACTGAATTGGTATGGTCTGTAAACATGCTGCAAAAGCAAGGAGAACGGATATGCAAGCAAAACACTGGGTTAATCTGGGGTATTTCTTCATATGGGGCGACTTTTACCTAGTACTTTTCGCCATCCATGCAGTTGTCTTAACGCCTATTTCATTTGAACTTTACTTAAGTAATCACCTTCAAGCGGGACTGCAATTGTTTGATTGGCTACGCTCAATGAACGGTTTTCTAAACACACTCATCACTTTCTTTTATGGCTTACCTGCTATTTTCATCTTTGCTTCTAGATTTGTTGTGTCTACCTCTATTGGTATATGGATGCTACGCAAGGGACGGTCGATATACCTTGTTTAGAGAGGTGGGTCTAGAGCAGTGGGTTGAGAGCGATGGAAATCTACTCGACGCCTGCGCGAACTTTCTTGGACGTGCTAAACATTGACACTTAGCAGTGCCACGCGGCAGGCGTCCATTTCTCTTTCCCCGAACAAGATGCTATAAAAACTCGGTACCGACACCTTCATCACTTGGGGAAAACGATGAATACGCGTAAAACAATAAAAAAAGTATTCAGCATTTACGGACTGCCTCTCAACATAAAGCCGAATTACACAAAGGCTTTGTCTCAAAGCGCTTGTTTTCGAAAACCTTTTGCAGCATTAGCCACTCTACTACTGGCTTTGACCTTCACCCTTTCAGGATGCGGCCAAAACAGCGAGCTAACTTTATCCACAACGGACCAAATCCCCGTAGACCTGATACTGCACAATGGCAAAATCTTAACCATAGATAACAATTTCAGTATTCAATCTGCCATTGCCATCAACGCGGGCAAGGTAATTATCACTGGCGACGAATCAATTTTGACTCAGTATAAAGCCAACAAAATTGTTGATCTCAACGGCAAGACCTTAATGCCCGGCTTTAATGATTCTCACACACACATTTCTGGCAACCCAAGGCGCTATATTGATCTCAGTGACACCACCTCCATTATAGAAATGCAGTCGTTGGTCAGAGATAAGGCCAAAGCACTTGGACCTGGGGAATGGATTACCGGTTATGGCTGGTCAGAAGATGAGCTCACCGAGCAACGTAAGCCCACTCGCTACGATTTAGATGATGCGGCGCCTAACAATCCAGTTGTACTTACACGCGCAGGCGCCCACAGTGCTGTGGGGTCAAGTCTGGCGTTGGCCGCGGCAGGCATAACCGCGCAAACACCTGACCCTGAAGGTGGCGTTATTGAGCACGAAGACAGCGGCGAGCCCAATGGCATTATTCGTGAACGACACAATTTATTGTTAGATCTTGTACCGCCAAGTAGCGAAGAAGAGATGATTGCCAGCTTAGAGGTCAACCTTAATCAATTATTGGCCAAGGGTATTACCAGCATTACAGACGCACAAAAAACTCCGACCGAATACCAACGCTGGGAAACTTTGTATGCGCAAACCCAACTACCCCTGCCCCGTGCAGCCTTACAATTTGAGTGGAACGACCCAGAAGCAATTAAGACATTGAAAAATCGCGTGGGCGAAGGTAACGACAATCTAAAAATCGGCCCGATCAAAATTTTTGTCGACGGTGGTTTTACTGGCCCTGCAGCGTACACCATAGACCCCTACCGCAATCAGGCCACCTATCGTGGCTATTTGAATATGCCTGAAAGCGAACTCGTTAGTCAGATCAATGCCATTCATGACGCGGGCTGGCAGATGGGTATTCACGCCATTGGAGATGCTGCCATTCAGCTCGTTGTGGATACCTTGGCAGACACGCTTATTCGAGCGCCAAAAGCAGATCACCGCCATTACCTCAATCATTTTTCTATGCGCCCGCCTGAAGCCACCATGAAAAAAATGGCCAAGCACAATATTCATATTACTCAGCAGGCCAATTTCACCTACACCCTAGAAGGCCGCTACGCAGAAAACTTGGACGGCTTTCGCTTGGCTCACAACAACCCAATAAGATCACCTATGGAGCATGGAATTGTGCTGGCACTGTCTAGCGATATTTTACCCATAGGCCCCTTGGTTGGGCTTTATGCAGCGGTTACCCGCAAAGGTATGAGCGGCACGATCTATGGCCCAGATGAAGCCATTAGCATTGGCCAAGCGCTGCGCGCCTACACCCAAATTGGTGCGTTCATAAATTTCGATGAGGACATTAAGGGCACCCTTGAACCGGGAAAGTATGCGGATATGATTGTTTTGTCTGATGACATATTGAATATCGACCCCAAGCAAATATTAGAGGTTGAGGTGCTACAAACTTATATGAATGGCGAGTTGGTTTACGAACGAGCAGCGGCTAAAAATTAGTCAGCAGAGCATAATAAGCGCGCCCCGCCTCACCCGAGTTGACTCACTAAGAGTAATTTGAGGAAAGCGGGCTGCAAGTGCACAGATCGGCCTACTTAATGCGTACCAGGTACCTGCAAGTGAATTGCGGGCACCGACAATGAGTAACCACCTTTTGACTACTGCCTTAACTCGCCACAGACGCATCAATGGCAGCAATTAGTTCCGCACTCATTGGCGCAGCAGCTTCTGCCGCCAGACACTCGGAAAGCTCTTCGCGGTTCTTCACACCTAACACCAAAGTGTCCACACCGGGCATAGACAACGCATACAAGTGCGCCAAGTATGCGGCGCTTACACCGTTACTCTTTGCCAACCCACGAAAGCCAGCACTGCGCTGAAAGTCTTTTAGCTCTGCGGACTTAGGGTGCACCTCGCGGTCAATGGCGTCAGTTAACGAGCCTGCTGCAACAGCCCTGATGCCCATGACGCCTATGCCCGCACTCTGAGCATTGGCGATCACCTGACGTGGACTTGGTATTTCGTCAACTAACGCCATAGATCCAGAAGAGTCGAGCACATTGGCGATGCACTGCACCACATCCGGACGCTCAGTTGCGTCAACTACGGCAAGATTTTCGCGCTGAGTACTGGCGGTTGTAACTCCCCACGCGCCAATACGCCCACTGGCTTTGAGGCGCTCAAAAGCGGGTATCACGGCGTTTTGGTATTTGCTCATAGGCACAGCGATGTTCGGCAGAATTTTAGCCTGACGCCCTTCGCTCCAACCGTCTGCAATGACGAACCCGTGCAAGATAAAGACATCCACATAGTCGCGCCCCATACGCGCAAAACTCTCATCCAGAGACGCGCTCAAAGTGGCAAAAATATCTTCTTCGGGACAGTCGCCAAGCAAATATTTGGTAGTTAAGTGCACGTCTTTACTCAAGCCCTCGGCAAAGGCCTGACCCATAACGCTTTCCGCTTCGCCCCGTCCATACATAGGCGCCATATCAAAAAAGTTAATTCCGGAATCTGCGGCAATGCGCACCGTTGCCAGTGCCTCACTTCTGTTGGTGGCTCCCCAAACTTGACCAATACCACCACCGCCTAGTGTCAGCCGACTGACCTCAAAACAATTGCCTAGCTTTTGATAACGCATAACTCTGTCTCTTATACACATCTCCGAGCCCACGA
>CAJXUL010000053.1 GCA_913060615.1 uncultured Gammaproteobacteria bacterium
CGAGATAGGAGTCCGTCTCGTGGGCTCGGAGATGTGTATAAGAGACAGGCGTAAACGCCGGGGTGCCGAGTCGTTTTTCCAATCCCTCTTTGTTGATGAGCTGTTTTGGGGCGACATTAGAGAGTATCTAGGGAATGCAGTGACGATATTCAGAAAAATGGTAAACCTATCTTGTGCGAAAAAAAATGGACTCGCACGGAGTTTTGGAAATAATTAAGCAGTTTTTCTAAACTGCACACTTCACCGTATGCTCCACTCCTCGTGAGTATTAAACCTTTCGTCTTCAACTTCTTTCTTATTGTATTGATAAATGCATCTTAAAATCTCTTTCGCTCACGTTGAGGTTAGTATGAAAAAAATATTGATATACGCAGGGATTTTTGGTGCTGCATTATTATTGGTGGGATTTCAAAAGGGCTTCTTTAATTTTTCAAAAATGGTTGAGCCCGGCGTCACGCAAGCCCCTCAGAGTTCGAACGTTAGTTTTATAGACGAGAATGATGTGACCTCAATAGCCAGCGATAACTCTATAGAGGGCTCGGTCACTGCCATTAACAAAAGACCAGTTAGCAATACATCACTTGAGGAATTTTTGGCATTTGAGGCGAAAAGCAGGGGGTTACGGGTTGAGCTAGAAGCACTTAATGACATTGAGCGCGGCATTAGATTGGATAAGTATCTAGAAGATTTAGAAAGATTTGAGGCGGATGATCGGTTCATAGCTCAAGAAGCGATGCTGATGAAAATCCAAATTTTGGAGCTTCGGCAGTTTGAGCAAAGCGTTTTAGAGGAGCAGTCACTTGCGATCGCTGCCGAATATCGAGTCCGAAGCGAGCAAGCTGCATCGAACGTGGGAGACAACCCTAGTAAAGAGTCGGTGATGTATAAAGCTGAGGCTCAGCGAATTATTGCTGAGGTAGCTGCGATGGGTGATAGCGCGTTTGGCGATGGAATTTCTCGAAATGAATATCTACGACAACAGCTGCAAAATGTTCGGGTCAAAATTTATGCGAAGGGGGAGCAATAACGGAGCTTGGGCTGCAAGTTTAGTTAAACAAGGATGCAATAGGGTTTAGGAAATTGCTTACCTAGACCGTTTTGCAAGCTAATGTTCTTGTGCGAGATCTAATTTGTAGTATTTTGCTACTTTATAGGTCGGTCGATAACTCCGCTCAGTTCTTGGATTGAATATGGCTGGCCGAGCTTCTTGCTCAACCCCGACGTTTCACCTTCAACAGCATAAGTCCGGTATTGGTGGGACCTCCATTGATTTTTGAAGTTTACATACCCTTTAGAAATCCGATCGACCTTCCAATTTCCGCTCTAGTATCTAACTGTAGCATGCCGATTTGATACTTCCAGTTTGCTCTCTGGATGTTCATGAGGGTTTTGGTACCCGCATTTACCGGTACTGTGTCCTGCTCTAGAGATGCAACTCTTGTATCAACCATTTCTTGCTAGTTGCGGCTGTTGCGGAAGGATATTTTGCAACGCCGGCGAAAATCAGCCCCGGATCTTAAAAAGATAACACTCGATTGACGGTTAGTCAGAGAAACCATCTCTCTGATTTTTGCTAATGGTTGGTTTGGTTCGTTTTAAATTTTGGCAGAGTATTCCCATTTAAATCTTTTGTTTGCCGTATTAGTTTGAATTTTTCCGGCATTTAGGTCCACGAATCTCAAGAATTTGGATAGCTCGAGTGGGGTAGGTGCAGCTTTTGCAACCGTTGGTTACGCTCACTGGCGCTTATTTTCTACTAGGAGACTCGCTTACCGTACTCAACGCCACTTGTGCCGGAGCCGTTTTTTTTTGCGGTTATTATTGGGCTTAAAATGCCTATCTTTTCGACCTATATGGCATCCACGCTAGCTTGACGCGCTTGGCATCCTATAAACACCCTCTGTCCTCTTCAAATACCGGCCGTCAGGTACGCCTTGTATGTGCTGACGGCTTTCTAATCAATTCACTTTTTATGTATTTGGGCCATGGTCTTAATGCTTTTTGCTTTGAAGAATTATTGAAAGGGGGAGGTGTGTCTCATTTCCAGCAACAAAAATTTTTACAATTGGCGGTAGAATATTTTGCTCTAGGCTCGCAGCAGAATTTAGCGGTGCTAGAAATTGGTTCCTTCGACGTAAACGGTTCTATTCGCAGCCTCTTTAGCGCCCAGAACTATGTCGGGGTTGATCTTGTAGAAGGGCCTGGTGTAGATGTGGTTGCGGGTGGACAGTCATTAGATTTTGCGGATGCCAAGTTCGATGTGGTGCTATCGTGCGAAGTTTTTGAGCACAATCCGTTCTGGCAGGAAACCTTCGAAAACATGCATCGAATGCTTAAACCAGGAGGTCTGCTAATTATGACTTGTGCCTCTCGAGGGCGTAGAGAGCACGGCACCACTCGCACCTCTCCAGAAAACTCTCCGGGCACTCAGTCTTTAAACTGGGATTATTATCGCAATCTCACGGCTACTGATTTTGACTGTTTTGATGTTGATGCAATGTTTTCCAGTCATCGGTTTGACTACAATAAGTTCAGTCGCGATTTGTACTTTTTAGGTGTTAAGGCGTCACAGGACGGGGAGGCAATGTTGCCATGGAACGAGGCAGACCTTACCGCGGCCTTGCAACCAGCATTTGCTTATAAACCTGAACGGGTAGAGCAAAGAGGCTCCTTACGATATTTATACTTCCTCTTCAGGCAAAAAAAATACGGTCTTTACTCAAGGGTTTTTTCTGACAAAACCTACCAAAATATTCGCTGCACCAATTTGCTTAATCTACTGTTTAGTAGGTAGGCTAGGCACGAAGGTTAGGGTACCTAAAGCTAGAACTCACATTGGTCATTGCCAGCGGCGGGTAGTTTCTCACAGATAGACGCCAGTAGTTGGGTTGCAGGTTTAGTACAGCACGTGGATGACTGAGATGGCAGACAAAATAGTTTTAAGCGGTTTTATCGCAGTGGCTCATGCAGAAGTAGAGGTGGTTTTAAAGCATTTGCCAGAACACGTTGCCTTAACTTTGGCCGAACCCGGGTGTTTGGTTTTTGAGGTACGTCAACGAGCGGGTACGCCGACTATTTTCGATGTTTACGAAGAATTTCAAGATGCCGAGGCATTCGCTGGGCACCAAGCACGCGTTAAGGCAAGTTCTTGGGGTGCAGTGACTAAAGATGTTGAACGCACTTATACAGTTACTGGTACCTAGCAGGCTTTTTAGCTTCTGCCCACCTCCTTCTCACATTCAGCCAAAAAATGGCTAAAGATTCGTTCTAATGGTTTGTTTCGAGGCTGGCGCTGTTAATATAGCGGCTTCTAAATCACCTGCACAAAATCATTGGATAACAGCGACGAAGCTTGGATGCGCAGGGCCATTGTTTTGGCTGATGAAGCTGCGGCGGTTGGCGAGGTGCCCGTAGGTGCAGTTTTGGTCAAAGACCAAGAGCTTATCGGTCAAGGCTTCAATCAGCCACGCTTAAGTCACGACCCTTCCGCTCATGCTGAAATAATAGCCCTACGTGATGCGGCTCTGCAAAGCTCGAACTATCGCCTGCCGGGTACTACGCTTTATGTCACCATAGAACCTTGCACCATGTGTTTTGGGGCATTGATTCACGCCAGAATTCAGCGCGTGGTGATTGGTGCCTTGGAGCCAAAAGCAGGCGCAGTGATTAGTCATTCGCTAGGCGATTCCATTTGGCTAAATCACCGAATCGAAGTCAGCTATGGCGTACTTGAGGATGAATGTAGGCAGCGCATGCGTGAGTTTTTTGACGCCCGTCGCAACAAAAGCGAAAGGCATTGAAAAAGTTACAAGGTTATTTGCGAACGCATAACTGTGTCGAGAGAAGAGAAAAGAAGCGACCATTTTCGGGCATATTAAATTTACGGAATCTTGCTCTGTAGCGACTCGATAAAGAAATGCATAACAACATATAAAGAAACACTCAAAGAAATACGACTAGGTGGAACCCTTGATGGAAAATACGAACGGCAATTTGCAATCAGCTAATATTATTGGCGCAAACAGTACGATTGCTGTGATTCAGGGTACGGCCGCACTGAGTATTTTTGCATTGCAAAAAATTCAACAAATTGTTCCTGAAGTGGTTTACGCCGAGTTTGTGCATCTAATTCACGCCGCCACTGAGCTGACTGCGCAGCAATTACGCCAAGCACAGGAACTTTTAACTTACGGCCCCACTCAGGAATTGCCTGAAGCCAGCGGCAAGTTTGCAGGTACAGTTGTGCCTCGCCTTGGCACCATTTCGCCATGGTCCAGTAAGGCTACGGACATATTTGGGTTATCAGGTTTGACTGACGTGCTCAGAGTTGAGCGGGGGGTGCGCTGGTTTGTGCGTGACGACTACGATCTCAGCATGTTGGATAAGTCTGTCCTTTTCGATCGTATGACTCAAGACTACTTGTTGGCGGAAGACTTTGCTCAGTTGTTCGTTACAGCGCAGCCAAAGCCGTTAGCTGAAATTCCGTTAAGCCGTCAGGGTGTGGAAGCGCTTCGTGAAGCTAACGTGCGCCTAGGTCTCGCTTTGTCTAATGATGAAATTGAGTATTTGGAAAACGCTTATTCAGATTTGCAACGAGATCCGTCCGACGTTGAATTAATGATGTTTGCCCAAGCCAATTCTGAGCATTGCCGACACAAAATTTTTAACGCCGATTGGCATATAGATGGCCAGCCGCAGGAGTTATCGCTGTTTGCAAAGATTCGCAATACGTATAAACAAGTCAACGGCCGCGGCATATTAAGTGCCTACAGCGATAACGCTGCGGTGATTGAAGGGCCGCAGGTGCAACGACTTTGGGTTGACCCTAAGAGCAAGCAGTACGGTTATAAGAGCGAAGCGGCACATATTTTGATGAAAGTGGAAACTCACAACCACCCAACAGGCATTGCACCGTTCTCAGGCGCTGCAACAGGTTCTGGCGGAGAAATCCGCGATGAGGGTGCGGTGGGTCGAGGCTCAAAGCCAAAGGCGGGTCTTTCTGGGTTTACTACCTCGCATTTGAATATTCCAGATATGCCGCAACCCTGGGAGCTTGCTACAGGCAAGCCTGAGCATATGGTTTCTGCCCTAGACATTATGTTGGAAGGCCCAGTGGGCGCGGCGAGTTTTAATAATGAGTTTGGTCGTCCAGCGATTAATGGTTACTTCAGAACTTTTGAGTACGCATCAAAAGCTGATGCCGGCGTGGTTCGTGGCTACCACAAGCCCGTTATGATTGCGGGCGGTGTTGGCACTGTGCGCGAAGAGCACGTGCATGCCGAATCCTTCCCAGATGGTACCGCTTTGGTGGTTTTGGGCGGCCCAGCTATGTTGATTGGGCTGGGTGGTAGCGCGGCATCGAGTATGGCCTCAGGTAGCAGTTCTTCAGATTTAGATTTTGCTTCAGTACAGCGGGGCAATCCAGAAATGGAGCGACGCTGCCAAGAAGTGATCGACGGTTGTTGCGCCCTTGGTGGCGACAACCCCATTTTGTTGATTCACGATGTAGGCGCTGGCGGCCTCTCTAATGCGTTGCCCGAACTCATTGATGACGCCAAGACAGGCGGGCGTATTCAACTGCGTAATGTGCTGAATTCAGATCTTGGTATGTCGCCTTTAGAAATTTGGTGCAACGAAGCCCAAGAGCGCTATGTGCTGGGTATTGAAGCATCACAGTTGGCCCAGTTCGAAGAAATTTGCCAGCGCGAACGTTGCCCTTATGCTGTTGTGGGTGAATCAGTCTCTGGTGGCGACTTGCTGGTTGAAGATGAACATTTTGATAACGCACCTGTGGACTTGCCGCTCAGTGTTTTGCTAGGTAAAGCGCCAAAAATGAGCCGGAATTTTTCACGCCAAGAACTGGCGCTAACACCACTAGACCTCAGTCAGGTTACGCTCCAAGAAGCGGTTAATCGCGTTTTGCAATTCCCCGCAGTGGCCAGCAAACAGTTTTTGATCACCATTGGCGATCGCAGCATTACTGGTCTTGTTGCCACCCAACCAATGATTGGTCCTTGGCAAGTGCCTGTTGCGGATGCCGCAGTCACCCTTAGCGGATTTAATACCAATAAAGGCGAAGCGTTTGCCATGGGCGAGCGTAGCCCCCTTGCATTGATTGATCCCAAAGCCGCTGCTCGCATGGCAGTTGCTGAGTCTCTAACGAATATTGTCAGTGCAGATATTGAAAGCCTTGAACGTGTTGTGTTATCGGCCAATTGGATGGCAGCAGCCGGTTCTAATGAAGAAGAACAAGCGCTGTTTGACGCAGTGACCGTTGTCGGCGAAGAAATGTGTCCGGCCTTAGGCATTGCCATTCCCGTGGGTAAAGATTCTCTGTCCATGCAAACAAGGTGGAAGCAGGACGGCAAAGACAAAGCCGTTGTTTCGCCTGTTACGCTCATTGTTTCTGCTTTCGCGCCGGTAGCTGATGTGAATAACACTGTGACCCCTGAGCTGGTAGACGATGAGAGCAGTATTCTTGTGTTGTTAGATCTAGGGTCTAAACAACGTTTGGGCGGTAGTTGCTTAGCTCAGGTTTATTCTCAGATGGGAGACGTGGCGCCTAACATTGATGATATCAGTGGCTTTAGGGCGCTCCTAGAATTGATTATTCAAGGTAAGCGGCGGGGTGATTTCCTCAGTTTACATGATCGTTCTGATGGCGGACTCTTAGCCTGTTTGTTGGAGATGTCTTTTGCTGGACGGCTAGGCTTAGAGATTAATATTGACGCCAATGAGGCGTTGCTAGAAACCTTGTTTAATGAAGAGGCAGGGTTTGTTGTACAAGTTTCCAACGCCACCTATGCAACGTTAGAAGCCAGTGCGCCCGGGCGCTGCTTGCCCGTAGCGAAGATTCGCCAAGATGACAGAGTTGTTATCTCTCATGGCGATGAGGTGGTTGCAGACTACCCCCGTAGCGAGCTGCAACAGATCTGGGCTAAGACCAGTTATAAACTGCAGAGCATGCGCGACAGCGCCGCCTGCGCTGAAGAAGAGTTTTCCAATATCGCAGCAAGTCGAGTTGACGACCCTGGCCTCAACGCCAAGCTGACCTTTGACCCCAGCGAAATTCCCAATGTTTTAACGGGTGCACGCCCTAAAATTGCGGTCCTGCGCGAGCAGGGTGTAAATGGTCAAATTGAAATGGCCGCTGCCTTTGATCGCGCTGGCTTCGACAGCGTCGACGTGCATATGTCAGACCTGATCAGTGGACGCTTTTCTTTGGATGAATTTCAAACTTTAGTTACTTGTGGCGGATTCTCTTATGGCGATGTCCTAGGCGGCGGCGGCGGCTGGGCCAAGAGTGCGTTGTTCAGCCCCCAGGTCAGAGAGCAGTTCGCCAACTTCTTCACCAGCGACAAACTTACCCTCGGTGTTTGCAATGGTTGTCAGATGATGGCGCAAATGCAGGAACTTATTCCCGGTGCAGAAAACTGGCCGCGCTTTGTGCGCAACCGCAGTGAGCAATTTGAAGGTCGCACGGTAATGGTCAAAATTAATGACGTGCAAACACCTTGGCTAGAGGGTATGCAAGGCAGTGTAATGCCAGTGGCTGTGGCTCACGGGGAAGGGCGGGCAGAGTTTGCTCGTGGCGAAAATTTGGCGGCACTGCAAAGTAACAATCAGTTAGCTATGCAGTATGTTGATGCTAAACATCAGGTTGCCAATTTATATCCGGATAATCCCAATGGCGCTATTGAGGGCCTTGCCGGCCTAACAGCTGCGGATGGCCGGGTGCTTATTATGATGCCGCACCCTGAGCGTGTATTTAGATCGGTGCAAAATGTTTACCGAGACACCGCTTGGGGTGAAGATGGCCCTTGGATGCGCCTCTTTAGGAATGCTCTGAAGACGCTTTCTTAGATAAGCGGAGCGGCTTGAAGTACCCACAAAATCTCAGGTCGGTTTTGCGAATGATTAAGAGAGAGGGTGAATAGTGTTATCTGTTCTTATTCAGTTCAAAGTGATCGTCGGAAAAGACGATGAGTTTAAGCAGGCTAGGGCGGCGCTGACTCAATGCATTTACGAAAATTTTCGGTAGCTTAGGTTCCCGTTTACATAAATCAACGAGTGGTAGTTTTGTTGCTTATGCGCAGTGACCGAGTTTGGAGGCATATGAGTCGGCACACGAATGGTCCATTGAGGGTGCTCAGTTACGCGACAACATGAGCGCGACACTAGTAGGCGGAAGATCTACGGTGCTGAACCAGTTGATATTGGAAGTTGATATGCTCAAGAGCTCTCCGCACTTGTAGAGAAGGTCTGCGCCTCTCCCGTTTATTTCAGCTAATGTGTGAGAGGTTTATATGTCGGCGCTTGTTCTAAGTATTTGGCACTAAGTATTTGGCATTAAGTATTTTGCACTATGACTGCGGGCCCTCTTAGCTCCGCCGTCGAAACAATATGTCTTCGTAGTGTGTGGGATACGCGTCGTTCTGGCGGTCTGCAAAATAGTACTCTAAGGTTTTGTTAATCACTGGGAAGGCCAGTTCGTCCCAAGGAATATCTGATTCGTCGAATAGTGCTACTTCTAGAGATTCGCTGCCACTGCTGAAATCCAAGTCTGTTAATTTGGCGCGGAAAAACATATAGACTTGAGAAATGTGCGGCAAGCTAAAGATAGTATAGAGGTGCATATCTTCAAGCCGAGCATTGGCTTCTTCTGTTGTCTCTCTGGCGGCACCGACTTCCACCGTTTCACCGTTTTCGAGAAATCCAGCTGGCAGAGTCCAATAACCCTTTCGCGGCTCAATTGCCCGCTTACACAAGAGTACCTTGTCTTGCCAAATCGGTAATGTTCCAGCGATAACCTTAGGATTTACGTAGTGAATAGTTGCACACCCTGTGCAAACTGAGCGTGGGCGTGTATCACCTTCCGGGACTATTTGTTCAGCGGCTTCGCCGCATTGGCTGCAAAATTTCATAAATCTACTATACCCTTGCTCGGATGCTTGAGGGCAGGTAAAGGTAAAAACATTTTTCTTTTTTTGCGAAATTTGTCGTGTAACCCTCGTTCGGCTCTCTCTCTGGTCTCTTTTGTCAGATTTGCTTTGTCAGAGTTGCGATAAAACATTCACTTCAAATGGAGTATTGGCACCAGCTTCATTACCATGTCGTCTGAATTTAATTTAGGGGAGTTAGGGGTGTTATATCAATTAGGTGACCTCAAGGTGCGTGCGGAAGGTGATTATTGGGTAGCTGATAATGCCGTAGTACTTGGTAATGTATTGCTTAGGCAAGATGCCAGTGTTTGGTTTAACGCGGTTTTGCGCGGCGATAATGACCTTATCACTATAGGCGAGGGTTCCAACATTCAAGATGGTTCGGTACTCCATACAGACCCCGGGTATCCGTTGACGATTGGCGCTCATGTGACAATTGGTCATAAAGTTATGCTACATGGCTGCGACATAGGCGAGGGCTCGTTAATAGGTATCAATGCGGTTGTGTTAAACGGCGCGAAGATTGGCAAAAATTGCATTATTGGCGCCAATGCGTTGATTACTGAAGGCAAAGAAATTCCCGATAACTCTATGGTTATGGGGTCTCCAGGCAAGGTTGTGAAAACTTTAACCGATGAACAAGCCGCTGGTATTCGAGTGGGTGCAGCGCACTACGTTGAAAATGCTCGTCGCTTTCGTGAGCAGCTAAAGGCCCAGCCACAAGCGGTGTCAAGTAGAGAGAGCTAATGACTAAAGTGACTGAATCTGAGCAAATAACCTCAGCGGCAATATCTGTAGGCACGCCTCTTTCGCCTTCAGCGACCAAGGTTATGATGCTGGGTAGTGGTGAGTTAGGTAAGGAAGTGGTTATTGAGCTGCAGCGTTACGGCGTTGAAGTCATTGCCGTGGACCGCTATGCCAATGCACCGGCTATGCAGGTGGCGCATAGAAGCCATGTTACCGACATGCTCGATGGTGATGCTCTACGCGGTGTTATTGAGTTGGAAAAACCAGATTTGGTGGTGCCTGAGATAGAAGCCATTGCTACCGCCACGTTGGTCGAACTTGAAGCCCAAGGGCTAAATGTTATTCCAACAGCCAAGGCGACTAAGTTGACTATGGACCGGGAGGGCATTCGTTGCCTTGCCGCCGAAGAGTTGGGCGTTAGGACTTCTCCGTACAAGTTTGCCGACAGCGAGGCCGATTATCTTCAGGCGGTTGAAGAGATTGGTTTTCCCTGTGTGGTTAAGCCTGTCATGTCCAGTTCTGGCAAGGGGCAAAGTACTCTGCGCAGCCAAGACGATGTTCAAAGTGCCTGGACCTATGCCAAGGAAGGTGCGCGGGGTACGGGCGGTAAGGTCATTATTGAAGGGTTCGTTGATTTCGATTACGAGATAACCCTACTCACCATTCGACACAGAGATGGCACCAGTTTTTGCCAGCCAATTGGTCACCGCCAAGAGGGCGGGGACTACAAAGAGTCGTGGCAACCACAGCCCATGAGTTCTAAAGCGTTACTTGAGAGTCAAGAAATTGCACAGAAAGTCACAGGTGCCTTAGGCGGCTTGGGGCTATTTGGTGTTGAATTCTTTGTCAAAGATGACTTGGTGTATTTTTCTGAAGTCAGTCCCAGACCCCACGATACTGGTTTAGTCACGCTCATTAGTCAGGATTTGAGTGAGTTTGCGCTGCATGCCAGAGCCATATTAGGCCTGCCTATTCCAGCCATTAAGAATCACGGACCCGCAGCTTCAGCAGTTATTATTGTTGAGGGCAGTTCAAGCCAGGTGTCTTTTGGCAATTTGCATCAAGCGTTGTCGCAAGAAGATACTCAACTGCGGTTGTTCGGTAAGCCTGAGGTAGAGGGCGAGCGGCGCATGGGAGTGGGCTTGGCGCTGGGTGAGAGTACTGATGAGGCGCGAGAGAAGGCTTTTGCGGTGGCTAATGCTGTGGAGATAGTTCTTTAGCAGCACTTTAGATGCTTTTATAGGCTGGCCGGTAGGGTCAGTCTTTATAATGCGAAAGTGGTGGGCAGGGCGGTTAGAGGCTTGCAAAATTTGTGATTCGATTTATAGTTCTGGGATGGCATATCACCGGCTAGACATAAAGTTTAAATTGTCTAACGCAAAAAGCCCTTTGGCTTCTGCGTCTTTCGCCGTTGCCTGCAATTTGCTGCTCGGCAACCTTCTTTCTAGCCTCCTCCTAAATGTTTTGGAACTGCTGCCGGTTACTCGGCAAAAATTCTAAACCCCAGGGTATAAGTCCCACCCCAAAAAAAATCTCATCAAATCCGACAGCGAGGCCGTTGTTGGGTAATATACTGAGGCTTTTACAGCATAAGATTTATCCGCCAGAGTGTATTGCTCTGCGTGAGCGTAAAAGTCGAAAGAAAATGGAACGAGTTCTTAGGACCAAATCATGAGTCATCAACCTCAAAGCGGACGCGCCATAGGCGTTATGCCATTTAGCAAATACTCAGCTTTTAAGCCGATCGATTTACCTGACCGTCAATGGCCGAGCAAAATCATTCAACAAGCACCCCGTTGGTGCAGTGTGGATCTCAGAGACGGTAATCAAGCTCTAATAGACCCCATGAACGTAGATGAAAAATTGCGCCTTTGGGACATGCTCTTAGAAATAGGTTTTGCCGAAATAGAAGTAGGCTTTCCCGCAGCATCTCAGCCAGACTTTGACTTTATTCGCCGGATTATTGACGAAGACAGAATTCCTGAAGGTGTGAGTATCCAAATCCTTTGTCAGGCGCGTGAAGAATTAATTAAGAAGTCCGTTGAGGCGCTTGAGGGTGCACCTAGTGTCATTTTTCACCTTTATAACTCCACGTCAGAGTTACAGAGGCGAGTTGTCTTTGGGATGGATCGTCAGGGCATCATAGACCTCGCTGTTCAAGGCACCGAAATGGTCCGGGAGGGGTTGAAGGATTTTGACTCAAATGTAATTTTCGAATATTCACCAGAAAGCTTTACCGGCACTGAACTAGATTTTGCCTCCGATATTTGCACGGCAGTAGCCGATACTTGGGGCGCAACTCCTGAAGAACCCATGATTATTAATCTGCCAAGTACAGTGGAAATGGCTACGCCTAATATCTACGCGGATCAGATTGAGTGGTTTTGTCGCAACTTTCCGCGTCGTGACAGTGCGGTAATCAGTTTGCATACCCACAATGACAGAGGCACCGGCATTGCAGCTACAGAGCTTGGTCTTATGGCCGGAGCTCAACGTGTAGAGGGCACTTTGTTCGGTAACGGTGAGCGCACAGGTAATTGTGATCTGATTACCATGGCAATGAATATGTTTAGCCAGGGTGTTGATCCAACTTTAGATTTTCGCGCAATGCCAAAAATTCGTGAAACTGCTGAAGCTGTAAACAAGCTTGCCGTGCCTGAAAGGCACCCCTATGCAGGTGACTTGGTATTTACCGCGTTTTCTGGCTCTCACCAAGATGCCATTAAAAAGGGTATTTCAAAGGTGGATCGCAGTAGTTGGGAAGTGCCTTATTTGCCGATAGATCCAGAAGATGTGGGCAGCTCGTATAAAGAAACCGTTCGCGTTAACAGCCAATCTGGGAAAGGCGGCGTGGGGTTTTTGTTAGAAGAAGTGTATGGGGTTACCCTGTCTAGAGAATTGTTGGTTGAATTCAGTGGCGTAGTGCAGGGCATGACCGAAAAGCTTGATCGTGAGATTAAGCCAGAAGAAATTTACCAATCGCTACTGTCCACCTATGTGGTAGACCAAGCGCCGTATAAATTGATCGACTACGATTTGTTGCCAGGCCGAGATGATGATCAACGCTGTGTGGCTCGAATAGAAGTTTCTGACAGTATCGTCACTATTGATGGGCAAGGTTCAGGGCCAATCGAAGCGTTTGTAAACGCGATGGTGGAAACGCTGAACGAACCACTGGTTGTTGTCGGCTACCAAGAAACAGCTGTTGAAGGCGGTAGTGATGCTCAGGCAATTTGTGTGTTAGCAGTGGAAGATCCAGATGGTCAGGGCCGAAGCTACGGTATAGGCCTTAGTCGCAATACTGTTACCGCAGGCTTGAATGCAATAATTTCGGCAATAAATAGACGTTGGTCTAAGGATTAGGCCTAGCCTCTAGGGACTGCGAGTAGCAACGAGCAAATTAGACGGGGCCTTTATGGCTCCGTTTTTTTTTGCATTTAGTCTGCGGTTTTCGGCTTAGATTTTAAAACTGAGAGGATCAAGTTTGCTCAGTTGGCATTTGGCGTATCTTCAGTGCCTTGATCATGTTGTCTTTGATTTGCACAGTTTCAATTTGATAGTGACCCACTTGCAAGCAGAGGTTAGACTCAGGCAAGGTTTCTAAGTGTTCTAAAACAAAACCGTTGAGTGTCTTAGGTCCGTCTATAGGTAAATCCCAGCGCAGTGCGCGGTTTATGTCGCGCAATACCGCCATACCATCAATCAAATAACTGCCATC
Organism: uncultured Gammaproteobacteria bacterium; assembly: GCA_913060615.1. Taxonomy (GTDB): domain Bacteria; phylum Pseudomonadota; class Gammaproteobacteria; order Pseudomonadales; family Azotimanducaceae; genus UBA4421. The sequence continues at coordinate 13,408 of CAJXUL010000053.1, forward strand.
TTCTTGGGCTGATATTTCTGGGTTGTGGGCGGCAAAGTCGCTGGTAAATTCGCCAACAATTTCTTCAAGAATGTCTTCTAGAGTCACGATACCCTGTATATCCCCATACTCATCCACAACCAACGCGAATCGTTGCTTTTCTTTTTGGAAATTCAATAGCTGAGTGTGTAAGGGCGTTGCTTCGGGGACAAAGTAGGGTTCTCTTGCTAGCTGCAGAAGGTCAGCTTTAGTGAACTCTTCTACCTGAACTAAACGCGCCAATCTGCGTAAATGCAAAATACCGAGAATATTGCCGAAATTGTCTTTATAGATAGGCAATAAAGTATGTTGGCTGGCTGCAGCAATGGTCAGGATCTCGTTGATATCATCATCAATATCAATTGCTACAATTTCGCTACGTGGCACCATGATATCGTTAACGGTGACAGATTCTAGGTCCAGTATACGGCCTAACATTGTTTGTCGTTCGCCAACGGATTGTCCGCCTTCGCTGACCACAGTTTTTAGCTCGTCCTTGGTTAATTGGTCGTCTTGGTCGTCCGCTTTGTTGAGAAAAGGGCGCACCAAAGCGTTGCTGAAAGCATTAACAAAAACGACAGCGGGGTGGAATAAGCGCTGCAAAGGTTCCAATATATAGACAGCTTTAAATGCCCAGCTCTCGGGTTTTTCTGCGGCTAGCGTTTTGGGCGCCACTTCGGCAAAGATCAGAAAGACAAGGGTTAAAACCCAAGGCGCTAACAAAACGCCTGTATCGCCAAATAGGTTGAAGCCAATAATTGTTGCTACGGTTGCTGCGGAAAAGTTGACCAGATTATTGCCAACAAGAATGACTCCAAGTAGACGATCTTGTCTGTCCAGCATGCGGCTGGCTTTCTTTGCACCGCGGTGCTTGTTTTTGACTAAATGCTTAAGTCGATATTTATTCAGCGCCATCATGGCGGTTTCTGTGCCCGAGAAGTAGGCCGAAAGCAAAATCATGATAGCGATAGCTAAAAATAGATAACCAATAGGGACGTTGTTCATATCCATAATTATAAGAGGTATTCCAAAACAAATTTGCTGCCGAAGTAACCCAGCACGAGCAGCGCAAATGCGGCCAAATTCCAGCGTACAGCGGTAACGCCGCGCCAGCCGAATACGTGATGACCAACCAAGAAGCTTGCATAAACTAACCAAGAAAGACTGGTTAAAATAGTGTGGTGGGTGAGGCGCTGACTCAACATGTCTTCAAGAAAAATTAGTCCGGTGACAATAGATAAGCTTAATAATGCTAAACCGATCCATAGCATAGACAAAAGCAAATGCTCCATGGTTTCTAACGCCGGCAGCAACCCGTAGAGGCCTTTGCGTGGTTGTTTGAGGCGGCGCTCTTGCAGTGCCAACAGTATTGATTGCAGCGCTGCGGTCATTAAGGCTGTATATGCGCTGATGGAGAGCAGGATGTGCGCGACTTGAGCGGTGCTTAGTTCAAGGGGAGCAATGTTTCCTGGGTCAATGAGGTTTAGGCAAAGCAGGTTGAAGATGCTGATGGGAAACAATAATAGGAAAATGTTGTTTACAGGTAGTTTGGTACTACTCGCAGCGACAACGAATACCATAACCACGGCAACTAAATTGCTGACGCCAATGAGACTTAGCGAAAATCCATTTTCACCGGTAAGTGCGTTTATGCAGGCAAAGCCATGCCCAATGAGGGCGGTCAAAGTTAGCCAGGGAAGAATGCCGACCGTATTTGTCGAAAGGTTTGTAGGGGAGGCGTCTAATGACTCTGCGAGATCTAAATCCTCCGGTTCGTTGCTGGAGTTTGCCGCACGCCAAAGAATGGCGAAACCCAAGGCGTAAAAAAATATCGCAGTTAAGGATGCGAGGAGTGTCAGATCGTACATTTGCAAACCTGAGTGACCTCGGTTTCAGTCGCGATGTTGATAGCGTTTTACATTGGCTAATTGGAGGTGAAGTTTGGCATAACCATGTGCTCCGGTGAAGGGCTAAGAATGGTTTCGTTGCCCGAGGTGGTGTTTTGGTATGCCACGAACATAGGCCTTGCTAATTTGCCTTGCAGTCGCATTTTTTAGACAGCTCTGCAAAATTCCTTTGCAAACAGTGCATGTTGTTAACGCCATCGTGGATACATCGCGCTATAATATCTCCCTCGTTTTATTGGACCTATAACAAAGTCATGTTTGAGAGCCTTTCTGATCGCCTTTCCCAAAGTCTTAAGCAGATTACGGGCAAGGCTCGCCTGACCGAAGATAATATTTCCGGTGCCCTTCGTGATGTACGTACGGCGCTTTTGGAAGCCGACGTTGCACTACCCGTTGTTAAAGACTTTATCGACCAAGTAAAGATCAAAGCGATTGGTTTAACCGTAGCTACTGCGCTGAATCCTGGCGAAGCCTTTATCAAGTTAGTGCACGCCGAATTGGTTCAGGTCATGGGCGAAGCGAATACCGCGCTAGATTTAACCACAACACCGCCCGCGATCATTTTGATGGCTGGACTACAGGGCGCTGGTAAAACCACTACAGTGGCCAAATTGGCGCGTTTTTTACAAGAACGCGACAAGAAAAAAGTAGCCGTAGTCAGCGCCGATGTTTATCGGCCCGCAGCTATCGCACAGCTAGAAACCCTAGCGGGAGAGGTTGGCGCGCAATTTATAGCGTCTAGCAATGAAGAAAAACCTCTAGATATTGTTAATCGCGCCGTTGTTGAAGCAAAGGCCCAATTGGCTGACGTGTTATTGGTCTGTCTCTTATACACATCTGACGCTGCCGACGAAT
>CAJXUL010000054.1 GCA_913060615.1 uncultured Gammaproteobacteria bacterium
GGTTTAGATAAGCCCTTAATCAAACGGTTACTGGCCCTTAAAATCTGCGTCTCTCTTTTCCATAAACGACGCCATGCCCTCTTTGAAATCGTCGGATTGAAATAGCGGTAGTAGCTGCAAAAACACATGGTGCACGTGGTCGTTGAATGTTTCGTTCATGCTCATACGCATCATGCGTTTAGAAGACTGTACGGCCAGCGGTGCCATAGAGGCAATTTGTTTGGCCATTTCCAGTGCGCGAGCGCCCACTTCATTATTGTTTACCACATGGGACACAAGGCCCATTTCTTCGCATTCTGATGCAACCAAAGTTTTGCCGGTAAAAATAATTTCGCTGGCTTTTGACCAGCCGATTAGCCTTGGCAAAATCCAAGTGCCACCGGACTCTGGTACCACGCCTCGAGCGGTAAATGCTGCGGCCAGTTTTGCGCTATCTGCCATTATTCTAATGTCGCAACCCAATGCCAAATCCATACCGTAACCGGCAGCGGAACCATTAAGCGCTGCTATGGTAGGGGTGTCGATATTGTGCAACACAGTGGGTGGCGTGTTGCGCAGATCCAGTGTGGTAGGACTTCTGCGCTTTTTGTTCGCTAGATTGTTGGTAATGTCGCTGCCGCGTAAATCCAACCCCGCGCAAAAGAATTTGCCCGTGCCCGTGACAATGATGGCGCGTACATCAACGTCGTGGTCAGCAGCTAACAGCAACTCGCTAAATTTATGCAGCATAGCGCCAGAAATAGTGTTCTGTTGATCTGGTCGGTTGAAGGTGATGGTGGCCACATGATCCTCTACTTTATATAGCATGGCGTCATCTTCATCGCTTATTGCAGAGTTATGGTCCGTGGATGTGCTGGTCATAGTTCGCTCCAGTTAGAATTTTTGAGTAGATTGGCAAAGAATTCATAGGCTTTGCACAAATGCCGTTGGGCTGACGCACAGCCCGCGACGTTGTTTTTACTTAGCCTTGCGTTCGGGCATTTTTTCTTCGCTAATGGCATAGCCCGCTTCAGTGGGTATGCATAGGTAATTGCCGTCTTCGCGCTTTTCTGTCCAAGGCAATACCGGTACCACTGTGCTGTTCAGTGTTTCGCTAATGGCTTCTTCAGGGCTGTGCCAAGTTGCTAGCTTTTCTAAATTACGCAGCGTTGGAAAAATAATTGTGCGCTTGCCTTGCGCTTCTTCCTGCACTGCATCGGCAGGTGAAATCCAGACGGAATCTACAGACTCGTAACCGTCATGTATGGCTAGGTGATCGGCGGGCGCTAGCGCAAGGTAAAAGTGGGTGTCAAAGCGCTTGGGCATCATTGGGGGTGTAATCCAATGGGCAAAATGGGTTAACTCGTCGCAGGCTAAAACAAGGTTTTGTTCCTGCAAAAAGCCGATAAGTGAAACATCTCCTTTGTTCATGGGTTCACGAAATTCTTGTAGCGAAGCAAGTCTTTGGCCAGTGATAATGCTGTTTGAGCCTTTTTCTCTCGCCAATAGAATGCCGCACTCTTCAAATGCTTCGCGGATGGCGCTAACTTGGGCTGCACGCGTGTCTGCGTCGGTATTTGCACCTTCTAAATAGGGGATCAAATCTTCAGCAAAATCTTGAGGATCTGCTTTACCGCCGGGAAAGACCAATGCCCCGGAGGCAAAGTCAATTTGGTGGTTGCGTACCACCATGAAAACTTCTAGGTCGCTGGTACCTTGCCTGAGTAGCAAGATGGTTGCGGCTGGTTTTGGCGCCGGTGCGGTTGCAGATACGTCGGACATTTGATTCCCCTTAAAAATAGTCGACTACGCGCTTCTGTGCGCAAATTCCTAGCCAAAATATGCCGTGCCCGGCATTTATAGTTATAGTTATAGTTATAGTTCTGTTCTAACTTTTTTACAGTTCAATTATGGCACTTTTGCTTTGCCGACCCTTGCGCTGATCGGGCGCAATATAGCTGCTCCCAATAAATCATCGTTGATCGGTTGTTACTAAATTTGGCCAAACATCACCAAGCTGGCGTTGGTGGCCAAATATAAATGCAACGACGGATGTTCGCTTATGTTCGGGCCTATGGCAAACTTAACGTTGGTGTCGCCATCACGTCAGTGGGTCTAATTTCTAAGGGAAGGATCCAACGACTTTGTGGTTAGTTGGCATTCTGAATCTAGTCCAATATTTGAATTAATAGCCTATGCCTCTTATTCTAACGATCTTAGTTACTCTTGTTGTCATCATTTACGTGCGATCAAATAAGCGTGCCAAGCAGCAGTGGCTGACTACGCTAGATTTGCCGGGACGTTGGGTTATGCAAACTGCTGAGGGTTACTTGCAACTCCAAGGTGGTCTCAGTGAAGGTACCTTCACTATGCAGGCGGAAGAAGATCTGCAACAAGTGCGCGCCGGTAGCTGGCATTTCTCTGGCAATTTGTTGGTGTTATCCACCCAAACCGGGCAGCGCAGCTTTAAGGTCAATTTCTTTCGCGCTGGGGTTTTGAGTCTAGAAGACCCAGGTGGCACGGCAATGCTCTATCACAAGGCAGCATCCAACGTAGTACCTATTGGCACTAGCTAACCAGCCTTCTCAAATACCTAAACTAGATACCTTAACTAGATACCTACATAAGCACTTAAATTAGCTACGCAGGTGCGAAAACAAACAATGTTAGACGAACGCGTTAACACAGAAAAAGAAGGGGAAGGTTTTGAAAACCACTACTGATCCAGTTGCTGGAAAAGATCTAATGCAAGATGTCTTGAGCCGTATTTTAAAAATATTGCCGGTCATGCCTACGATTGATTGGAGCGTCAGCACAGCAGCTGTATGGCAGCGGGGGCGATGGCAATCTGATTTTGTTGGATTTCCTGAAACCCAAACCCAAGCGCTTGATGATTTGCTCCACATTGATGCCCAGAAACAATCGTTACAGCTCAATACGGCACAGTTTGTTGCCAGTCTTCCAGCTAATAATGCTTTGCTTTGGGGTGCCCGTGGTGCGGGTAAGTCTTCGCTGATACATGGTTTGTTGCAAGAATATGCCAAAGATGGGCTGCGCCTGGTGGAGTTGCGTAAAGACGAGTTACAGGAATTATCGGAGATTGTGGCGCGCCTGAGTGCCGAGCCTTATCGCTTTATTGTTTTCTGCGATGACCTGTCATTTGAAGAAGACGATGCCTCCTACAAAATTCTTAAGAGTGCGTTAGAGGGTTCGGTGTTTAAGGGTGCTGCAAACGTTATTTTTTATGCCACTTCAAATAGACGCCATTTGTTGCCCGAGCGTGGTAGCGACAATAGCAAAAGCGGTTTGGTTGACGGTGAGCTGCATCATGGAGAAGCGGTTGAAGAAAAGATCTCGCTATCCGATAGGTTTGGTCTGTGGCTGTCATTTTACCCTTTTCGCCAAGAAGCCTATTTGGACATGGCAGAAGTGTGGGTACACAGGTTGGTTGCCGACTATGACGCTAGTCAAATTGATAAGGAAGAATTTCGACGTGAAACTTTTCGCCAAGATGCGCTGCGCTGGGCTTTGGCCCGGGGCGTGCGCAGTGGCCGCACAGCTTCACACTTTGCCCGGCATTGGGTCGGACAAAAGCTGCTCGATGAAAAAACGGGGCAAGACGCCAGCGACGCTAATTAAGTCGTCGCCCTTATACCCATATTTGCGCAAAGAAAAAATTCAGCCAAAGAATCCAAAGATCGAAAAACCAAAGATCAAAAAATCAAAGATCGAAACAAACATCGGCGCCAATAGGCGACAGTAGGAATAGATAAATGAATCGCTATCTCTTGGCGCTTGTCGCCAGCATGATTTCTTATGGCTTTGCTCATGGGGACACAGTGGTTGTTGAAAACGGAGATGTCTTAACCGGTAAAGTGGATAGCATTGCGGGTGGTCGGTTGGTTTTATCAACCACCTACGCGGGCAATGTGGTCATCGATATGGCGGCAATTCGGCAATTAGAAACCGAAGGCAGCTATAACTTACGGTTGCGTGATAAACGCCTTGTCGGTCGACTATCTGTTGTGGAGGGAATGCCTGTGGTTGCAACTAAAATGGCCAATATACCCTATGAAATCATAGATTTACGTGTTGTTAGCCAGAGTAATTTAGCAGTAAGTTCTTTGGCCAGCGAATGGAACTCCCGGGTCGATCTAGCGCTGGCGCTATCGTCTGGCAACTCAACAGCTGAAAGCTTCAATACTTTGATTGAGTCAGATTTTAAACAAGATAAAACAGCCCATAAGATTACCTTGTTGGTCAATACTGAAGACAGCGAGGGGCTCAAGACCAAAGACCAACTGGATTTTGACTACGGATTTAAGCTGTTTTTGTCCGATCAATGGTTCAGTGCCGCTAACGCAGAATATTTTAGTGATCCAATAAAAGATGTAGATCAGCGCATTAGCGTAGGTATTGGCGCCGGTTATCAGTTTGTCGATAATAGTTTTGGGGCGCTGTCTACAGAACTAGGTCTTAGCGCGGTGCAAGAACAGTTAGACGGCGACGATGAGGTGAATCCGGCTATTAGGTGGGGTGTAGACTATAACCGCTATTTTCTCGCCAAGAGCATTGAGCTCTTTCACCGTCAGAGTTTGTTGATTATTCCGGATGATGACCGTGGTCAAGTGTTGTCCAGCTCTACAGGTGTGCGCTTCGCGCTAAATCATCGAATTGATACCGCGTTTCGTGTGGACCTCAATTACGAAACGGATCCCATTCCCGGAAATGAAAAAGCGGATACCACCTATACTTTGGGTTTAGGCGTCCGTTTTTAGAAAAAAAGCGCTCTAATTTCGGCTTCATGCAAATTCATGCAAAATAGATACAGCGATTACTTGACGTGCGCCGGTCTGGTTCATAGAATTCGCGCCTTCTCCAGAATGCAGAAATGCGAAGTATCTGAAGAAGACCAGTCCCCATCGTCTAGAGGCCTAGGACTCCGGGTTTTCATCCCGGCAACAGGGGTTCGACTCCCCTTGGGGACGCCATATTGAGAAGCCCTCTAAGACTTATGTCTTAGAGGGCTTTTTCATTTCTGGGTCCGCATTATTGTCTACTCGAATGAGGCGAATGCCCTCGTTTATCCTAGCGAAGTAATACCCACCGCGGTCATTCTTGGCTACCGTTGCGAATGATCTGAATATAGCCCCGTACGCCCTTGGCAAAATTCGCCACGGATATTTTTTCATTGGTGCCGTGAAAGCCGGTGAGATCTTCTGCAGCTAAAATAAACGGATTAAAACGGTAGGCGTTATCTGCCACCTGCCCATAGTGTTTACTGTCAGACCCAGCAATCATTAGCCCAGGTGCCACGGCGATATCGCCGTAAACCTCACGCATGCTCTGAGCAATATCTGCATAACCCTTGGCATTCCAATCCGATACCGCAGAGGCATTGATGCCACCTCTAGCGCGCACGCTGATGGTGTCGCTGGCTACAAGTGCCGTCACGTAGTCTTCAATACTCTGCTTATTATCTCTTGGGTGAATTCTAAAGTTGACCGTGGCAATGGCCTCTATAGGTAGGACATTCGTCTTCACGCTGCCAGACAACATGGTCGGCGCGGTAGTGGTGCGCAGCATGGCGTTGGTGGTGGCTGAGGCACTGAGTTGTTGGTCTATCACTGGGCCGAATAGCCATTGGTTGGCGAAGAGGCCGCGCATAGTGAAGGGCATGTAACGGCTAACATTGTCGAACATCTCAGTGCTCAGCCCGCCCAGTCCGCCGGGTACCGGATTGTCTTGTAGTTTGGTGATGGCTTTGGCTAAGTCGCTCACCGCGTTGTTCTGAGGTGGCATTGAGGAATGGCCGCCGGGGGCGGTGGCGACAATATCAAGGGTAATGCTGCCTTTCTCTGCCACATTAATAGACGCCATCAACGCATCTAGGCCGGGGAAAATGCCGTCGAAAACAAAGGAACCTTCGTCCAGTGACCACGCCAATTGAACGCCTTGTTCTTTAAGCAGTGCGGTTATCGCCCCGGCGCCATTGCGGCCACCAATTTCTTCATCGTGACCAAAACTCAAGTACACGGTGCGCTGAGGTTGAAAGCCTTGTTCCAGTAAGTAGGTGACGGCTTGCAAAATACCAACAACACCGCTCTTGTCATCGAGTGCGCCTCGGCCCCAAATGACACCATCAACAATGTTGCCTGAGAAGGGCGGCTGCTGCCATTTTGTCTCAGAACCTGGAATAACCGGAACAACATCATAGTGGCCGGTGAGTAAAATTGGCTTAAGGGCGTCATTAGCACCTTGCCATTTGTAAAGCATTGACTGATTCACTAACTTAAGTGCTAAGGCTTCATTGAGTTGCGGGTAAGTGGCGACGGCCCAGTCTATAAAGTTGCTGAATTCAAGGTTTTGCTTACCTTTTGATGCCTGGTAAGAAACAGTTTTGAAGCGTATGGCGGCGGCAAGATTGGCTGCCAGCTTTGCCTCGTTTAATTGAATATTCACTTGGGCTACGTCACTGTAGGGCGGTGGCGTATGGTTTAAAGTACGAATGATAACAATTGCGCCGATGGCAATGATCACAGTTACTAGGGCAACTGCTGTGTTTCGGATAAGTTTTTTCATGGTTACAGTCCTCTCCTGATCCCTCTTACTTACTTAGCGCATAGCATTTCTGAAAATGTATTTTGCAACGATATTTTTGCCTAGCGCCACCTTGCTCCCAGCCTGCGCCGGTTACAACATTTGGGTTGTTTGTTTGTGTTACACATTTTGTTAATGGTTTTAGCACATCGGTTATACTCGGTTTGTCTGGTGGAGATAATCTACCATTAGGCAAGGCCTAGTTTTGATAGTGCTTACTTTCTGCTAGGAGTAATGTTTGCAGGAAGTATCATTGAGAGCTAAGCATGTCGGAAGAAACAAGCATTGAGCAAACTGGCGGCGTTTCCAACGTTTCCAACGTTTCCAACGTTTCCAACGTTTCAACGCCGATACCTGACCCGACTCTGGGGCGGGATCCTGTTCGCATACCCTTCAAATTTCATGGTGACGGAGGCGAATTTTTTCGCATATGGATCGTCAATATTGTCCTATCTATTTTGACCCTAGGCATTTATTCCGCTTGGGCAAAGGTACGCACAAAACGCTATTTTTACGGCAATACTGAATTAGACGGCGATCGCTTTGACTATTTGGGTGATCCTGTAGCTATTTTGGTAGGCCGCATACTCGCTATAGTGCTGTTGGTGTTTTATCAAGCCTTGCTTGGCTTTGCGCCGTCATTTTTCAGTGGGCTTATTGGCTTGCTTTTCCTTGCCGCATTGCCTTGGGTCATTTATCGAGCGTTACGCTTTAATGCGCAAATGAGTAGCTGGCGTGGTATTCGATTTGGTTTCGATGGCGGCTGGGTTGGCGCAGCTAAAGCTTACCTGCTGTGGCCTTTATTTGGCCTTGTGACGCTAGGGTTTGGTATGCCATACGCCTGGTTCAAGCAAAACCAATATCTGCTTTCTAATTACCGATTTGGCGCCTCTACAAGCACCTCCACCACTGAGCCAAATGATTTTTATTTGGTGGCGTTAGCGGTATTTGGTTTTGCCAGCTTTGGCGGCTTAGTGCTTTTTGGATTCACATCTTCCCTCGGCTTTAATGGCATGGCATCTGACGGTGAATTTAATTTTGATGCACTTTTTGCGCTAGGCGGTTTGTTCGCTGGCGCGCTCTATTTCGTTTTTTACGTCATGATTTTCGCGGTGTATGAGGCTCGGTATTTTTCTACTGTTTACAACAATATTGAGATTTCTGGCAACTATGTGGGCACCAGTGTGTCAATTGTTGGGCTAGGTAGGATTGTCGTTGGCAATGCAGTTCTAATGCTTGTAACCCTTGGCCTTTATTACCCGTGGGCGCGGGTGCGAATGACACAATATTTGCAAGATAACCTCTGGATAGATGCAGTTGATTTGGATTCGTTTGTAGCCAAGTCCAGCGATGGTAATGATCCTCTTGGTGAGGAAATTGGCGAAGCCTTTGACATTGGTATAGGTCTATGACGGTTCTCACCGGCACTTATTATGATGGTGAGAGTAGTCGCGGACATGCAGCGACGCTGCAAGTGTCCCGTTTGCAGGCGGTATTGGCCTATGCGGATCAGAGCATCCAGATAGATCCAAATAGTTTAGAAGTTGAAGCTGCGCTGGGGCGCATGCCACGTAAAATAACCTGGCAGAGCAATGATTTTTTTGCTGCGGATGCCACCATTGAATTAGATCAACTGATTGGGTCTATAGGTAGAAGTTCAATGATGGATTGGGTGGCAGGGCTAGAAAAGCGCGGAGGTGTAATTATTGCCGCAACACTTGGAACGCTTCTTTTTATCCTTGGATTTGGTATTTATGGCGTGCCTAAAATAGCTGAAGCCGCAGCTTATATTTTACCGCAAGGCTTCAGCGCGCAACTTGCCACGTCGACGTTAGAAAAGTTGGATTTTGGGTTGGATGAATCAGCGTTGTCTGATGAGCGCCAAGCGCAGCTACAAGCCTATTTTCTCTCTAGGGGCGCAGTAGATGAACTGTACTTTCGTCATGCTCAAGGTGTGGGCGCAAACGCTTTTACGTTGAGTCAGACCACAGTGGTGTTTACAGACGGCCTTGTACAACTCACCGATGATGATGATGAGCTATTGGCCGTGTACTTCCACGAGTTAGGCCATGCCAGGTTGTTGCATGTTGAGCGATCAATTTTGCAGAGTGTGGCTTGGGCGGCGGTATTAACTATGATCACCGGAGATGTAGGCGGAGTGGGTGAACTGGTGTTGGCGCTGCCATTGACCTTGGGTCAGGCCGCTTATTCGCGCAAGCATGAGCGTGAAGCAGACGAATTTGCCATTGGCGAGCTCAAGTCTCTAGGTATATCGCCATTGAAATTAGCCGCTATGTTGGATCGGATCGAGGCCAGTCACAGTTTTTCTCATGAAGATGACCTATCAATTAGTTTGGACTTGAAAAGCACAGAAAGCACAGAAAGCACAAGCACTGGCCCGCAAGTTGAAGACCCAGCCAATGAAGATAGTCAAGGCGCTGATGTGAGCAATGCAGGAGAAGGTCTGGCTGAAAACCCAAATGATCCAAAAGACGAGGAAAGTAACTTTTCTAGAAGCTTGCTCGAGTTGCTGTCTTCTCATCCCATTACCTCTGAGCGTAAGGCCTATATTCGAGCCGCAGCCAAGGACAACTAGTCCTTTAGCTGGGGGTATTTACCCTCAGCGTCGAATTAGGTATGAGCTTCTTAAATATCCTGCCGCTAGTAACCATCAAAGGGTCACCGTAAACTGTTCGCACGTGTAAACGTCAATGATCCCGTGTTTTTATATTGGGGCATTGCGCTGGGGAGAGGGCACGCTGTGGCGTGTTGGTAGATGTAGCTAGAACAAGGGGATGAAGTTGAACAGTCAAATAGAACCTACTCAGGTTGATGTTGTCGTGGTTGGTGCGGGTTTTTCCGGGATGTACATGTTGCATCGATTGCGCCAGTTGGGTTTGAGTGTCCAAGTCTTAGAGGCTGGGAGCGATGTCGGCGGTACTTGGTATTGGAACCGCTACCCTGGTGCGCGCTGTGACGTGCCGAGCATGGAATACTCCTATAGTTTCTCTGAAGAGTTGCAACAAGAGTGGAATTGGAGCGAGATCATGGCTGCTCAGCCAGAGATTTTGCAGTATGCCAACCACGTAGCCGAGCGCTTTGATCTGCGCTCAGATATTCAATTTGATACGCGTGTAGCCAGCGCAGTGTTTGCACAAGACAACAAACGTTGGGATGTGAGTACCCAAGCCGGTGATAATTACAGTGCGCGTTTTTGCATTATGGCAACGGGCTGTTTGTCCGTGCCGAATACGCCAACCATTGCTGGCGCGGAAGATTTCGCAGGCGCCATTTATCACACCGGTAATTGGCCGCAAGAGGGCGTTGATTTCTCCGGTTTATCAGTAGGGATTATTGGTACTGGTTCCTCTGGTATTCAATCTATTCCAGTGATTGCTGAGCAGGCCAAACACCTAACCGTATTCCAGCGCACACCGAACTATACGATGCCTGCCCACAATGGACCTTTGAGTGAAGCGTTTCAGATAGAGGCGAAGAGAAACTACCCTGAAATTCGTGACGAACAGCGGGCCTCTCAAGTTGGCATTATTGGTTATGGGTTTGGCTTTGGTGGCGCTGAAAGTGTTGAACCAACAGATGAAATTCTTGCCACCACAGAAGCGCAGCGCATGGCCTTGGTAGAAGAGGAAGGGTTTGTCGCCATTCGTCGCTTCGCCGATGTGGCTACTGACCCGGACGCCAACGAATTGGCCTGTGAGATGTATCGTGCGCAAATTAAGCGCGTGATTAAAGATGACACAACCGCCGAGTCGCTGATGCCTAGAGACTATCCAATTGGTTGTAAGCGTCCGGTCATTGACACCGATTACTACGCAACCTTTAACCGTGAAAACGTTACCCTAGTGGACCTGCGCAAAGGCGGCATTGAACACATTCAGGCCAATGGCGTTAAAACAGGCCAGGGCGACTACGATTTTGATGTGCTGGTTTATGCCACCGGTTTTGATGCCATGACCGGTGCTCTGGGTAAGATAGATATTCGCGGCAAAAATAACACTGCGTTAACCGAGCATTGGGATGCAGGTCCTAGAACCTACTTGGGTTTGCAGGCCAGTGGCTTTCCAAATCTTTTCACAATCACCGGGCCGGGTTCACCTTCGGTGCTGAGCAATATGATTGTCTCAATTGAGCAACATGTAGATTGGATCAGTGACTGCATTGCCTATATGGATAAGTCAAAGTTGGCTACTATAGAGCCAACCCTAGATGCTGAAGATATGTGGATTGCCCATGTTAACGAGGCGGCTGAAGGTACAATGTTCACCGCAGCGTCCTGTAATTCTTGGTATTTGGGCGCGAATATTCCCGGCAAGCCGCGAATATTTATGCCTTATGTAGGCGGCGTGGGGACCTATCGAGAAACCTGCGACGCAGTTGCGGCTAACGGCTACGAAGGCTTTGTGCTCAGCGCGTCTTAGCTGCATTTTGGTCTTTATCTGCGGTCGTTGCGAGCGCTAAGTCTCGGATAAATATGGGTTTCTTTTTGGAATTCTGATTCTTTGCTGATCTAGCGGTATGTGCCGCTAGCTAATGGCGATCTAGTTCGGCTTATATATTTTTCTCTTAGGGGTGACGTTATTAATTCTAGAAATGGCTATTTGTTAGCGATCTCCTCTTGGTATGCAGCTTTTGGTATGCAGTCGGTGCTGTTTGCGTGGCTGGTAACAATAGTTTTACGCGAGAGCGCGGAGCGGGTTGGCTTGGCGCAGATGTCGGTATTGTTGCCAGGTCTGTTTCTAATTCTTATTGCCGGTGTTTTAGCTGATCGCGTAGGACAAAAACGTCAGGCCATATGGTCCCAATTGTTCGCCGCAGTGCTGCCACTTTTGTTGATCTGCGCGCTGTTGTTCGACGCGTTATCGTATCCGGTGATGATTGTTTATGCCTTACTCATGGGCATAGCCCAGGCATTTTTGACGCCGGCGAGGGATGGACTGTTGAACTTGGTTGCAGGGCAAAATGTTCAGCGCATGGTTATGCTGACTAGCCTTTGCCAGTTCGGCTTTCAAATTCTGGGTTACACCTTAGCCGGCTTTGCTGACTCAGTAGGCCCAATATATATCCTCAGTTTTCAGGCGGTTATCTTGCTCTTAGGCACTTGGGGGTTTTTCCGCTTGGGTGAAATTGGTCGCCCATTGGCGGTGGCAAAAAAAGATCGAGAGACAGTGCTCAAAGGTTTGCGGGAGGGGGCTTCCACAGTGTTAGGTAACCCAGTAATGCGGGCGGTATTGATTCAGAACATTGCTATGGGTTTCTTTTTTATGGGCAGCTTTATCGTTGCCTTTCCACTAGCAATACGAGAAGTGTTTGCCGGTTCCTCTGCTGACCTTGCAGCCCTTAATGCGCTGAATTCACTTGGCTTGGTTTTAACCATCTTAGTGCTGCTGCGAGTAGGCTATGTTTCCCGCGCCGGTCGTGCATTGATCCTAGCTCAAGGTATCGGCTCACTGGTGTTAATGAGTGCAGGCTTTGTCTCTAACCAAATAGTCTTTACGGGTCTGGTTTTTGTGTGGGGTATTTGCGGCGGACTTGCTATGCCCATGTCGAGAACGCTGTTGCAGCAGTTGGCACCGGCCAACCAACGTGGTCGGGTGATGAGTTTTTATGCGTTTTCCTTCATGGGCGCGGGTCCATTTGGCGCGCTGCTTAATGGCTACGTTTCGGATTTATATGGGCCTCAGCAAGCCATTATTTTTTCAGGACTTGGCATGATTATCGTTTTATTGGTCGTGACCTCAGTCAGTCCGCTTTGGCGCAATGTTATCATTGCCGACGAAGTGAAAGTCTCAGCTTGACTCAGTTTTAACTCTGGGTCCGACTAATTCATAGGATATTAAAGGATGCTCAGGCGGGAGTTTTTGCGCGCTAGCGGTTTGCTAATGGGCGGTTCAGTAACAGCCGGACTAATAGGTTGTGGTAGCGCGCCAGCGGTAAGCACAGGCCCAGTGCTGACATTGCAATCTGGTCAAGTCCAGGGGCAAGTGGTGGAGGGCGTGCATCGTTTTCTAGGTATTCCCTATGCCGATATTCCTTTCGGCGAGCAGCGCTTTCGCGCACCTGTCCCAAGAGCACCCTGGGCGGGGGTTTTTCCAGCAGATAGCTACGGTTTTGCTTGTCCACAGGCTGAGTTGATTCAACCTAGTACTCTGGGGTTAGGCGAAGACTGTCTTAACCTTAATCTATGGACGCCAGATCCAGCAGCAGGCGGTTTGCCGGTAATGGTTTGGGTTCATGGTGGTGATCAAGACACTGGCTCTGGTTCGCTGCCGGTTTACGATGGCAGCCACTTTGCCCGAGGTGGGGTGGTGCTGGTCACCTGTAATCGGCGTTTGGGTGCAGAAGGCTTTCTGTATTTAGAAGAGTTGATGGGTGATGGGGTAGGCCCTGGCAACCTGGGCGTTCTTGATCAGATCGAAGTGCTGCGTTGGGTGCAGGAGAATGTTAGTCAATTTGGTGGCGATCCTAACAATATCACTTTATTTGGCCATTCTAGTGGTGGTGCTGTGGTTCAGGCTGTGGTCGCAACGCCCGCCGCTAAGGGTCTTTTTCATCGGGTAATTGCACAAAGTGCCAGTCACGCTGCTCAGCGCCCAGAAAGTGCCAATGAAATTGGTCGCTATGTACTCGACCGTCTACAAGTAAAGTCTGGTGATATTCAATCTCTGCAAGAATTGCCGTGGAAGAATTTTACCGAGTTATCCAAAGACATAAATCAATTGGGTTTAGGCTACCCACAAGCCTATCTGCCGGTAATAGGTGAGGCCATGCCAGTGCATCCGGCTGACGCTGCGCACTCGGGATTTGGTTTAGGACTAGACTATCTAACCGGTACCTGTGCAGATGAGGCCGCGTTGCTCAATGGGCCGTCTGGCGCTATACCGTCTGGCGCTATAAAAGATGACCCATTATTTAAGCGAGTAGAGCAAGTGCTGGCAGTAGCAGGCGTTTCTTGGGCAGCATTAGTAGAGACCTATCGCTTCGCGCGCCCAGACCTGGCTGACCATGGCTTAGATTTAGCCATTATCAGCGATATATATTTTCGCGCTGCAACTATGCGCGTAGCCGAAGGTCACGCACTGCGTAGCAATAAGCGCACTTACACATACCTCTGCGACTGGAAGTCGCCATTATTAGTCGGTGCCACTCATGGCTTAGATTTAATGATGTTTGGCAATGGCAGTCCTCTTGTTGACGTTGCGGAATTAGCAACATCGGAGCCAGCCGCGAATTTTATGCGGCGCTCTTGGGTGAATTTTGCCAAGACAGGGGATCCAAGCAGCTCGGCTTTTACGTGGCCCCAATACGACGCAGAGTTTCGGCACACAGTTGCCATTAACGAGAGGCCCAGTGTTTTACAAGATCCATTTGTAGCTCAGCGAAAATTGCTCGGCAAAGTCATGACCGATAACTGGCAGTTAATGGGATTATAGATTGGATAGGGCGCGCTAAGAAATTGGGTGGGGTACGTACGCTGCATAAATGCAGCAGAAGTGTCATGGGTAAGCGTTTTGGTAGTGAGGGATAAATCTAGTTGCGCAACAAAGCAGAGTAGCTTTCTACGGTGTTTGGAATTAACTGCTCTGAATGTTTGAGTTGAAAATTTTTTCTTGAAAGGTCTCTCTTGAAAAGTCTTTCTTAAAAAGACGTTCTTGAAAGTTCTGCCGTGAAACAGCTGTCATGAGATAACTGCTGTCAAATAAAAAGGGCCGGTTAAAAACCGGCCCTCATTGCTCGTATGTGAGGAGCAACTAAGAAGGTTGTCCCTCGAAACTTGCAATAGATACCACTGATCACCTCCTTTAGTTGTTGTTAATTGGACCTCGAGTATGTCCCAAGGGAGGCATATTGCAAGTCGATATTGCCGTTTTTTTTGGCCAAATAGGCAGTTTTTTCGGCTGTATTGAAGATAGTTTAGTCTATAAGCGTGATTGGGTTTGACTCCCAGCCGTACTTCGTTAGAATTCCGCACCTGTTTGACGCAAAGCAAACAAAGCGGGAATAGCTCAGTTGGTAGAGCACCACCTTGCCAAGGTGGAAGTCGCGAGTTCGAGTCTCGTTTCCCGCTCCATTTATTCAATCCCTTAGTTTCGAAGTATCAGCCTAGCCTTTCCATCTTTGGCATTTTTCTATTGGAAACGAGACTGGCGGCTTGTCTGCTCAGCGCTGGTAAGCACTGAGCCGCCGCCACCGCGCCAGCATTGCTGGCACGTGTTGGCCTAGCGTGTTGCTAAACCATCTTTCTGCAGGGCCCAGAGCAGCACATCTAATCGATCTTGGCCAAAGTAGGCCTCACCCTTGTAGCTGCATGTGGGCACTCCCCAATGTCCGGCGGCGTTATGGGCGGCTTGGTTTAACTGTATAGCCTCTTCTAATCGCGCTGGCTCGCTTTGAATTTGTTCATCCATTGCGCCTAAATCTAGTTTGCACTGTTGTGCGGCGTCAGTGAGGTGTTCACCTTCGTGCCAATTTTTCGTGCCTGACCAAATGAGTCGTGAGACTTCATCAGCGAACTCGATTCCCTGGCCGTGCTCTTGGGCGAGGATGCCAAGCATCGTTAGTCGATGTATGTAGGGCTGATGCTCGTCGGTATAGGGCTTGCCATCCTTACCTCGATATTGGCCCACTGGGTCAGGCTGAGGCCAGACTAAGGGCAGCGCCAAAAATTCTGCTACCCGTGTCAGGTCAGTCATAAAATAGCTGCTCCACTGAGCAGGTACTTGGTGAAAAAAGTCCGGGGTTCGTACCGCTATGGGATACACCGGGCGGAAATTAACAGTTAAGTTATAGGTTTCTTGCCACTGCCTCAGGCGCGGGGTCGCAAGATACGACCAAGGGCTGCGGAAGGACCAAAACACATCTATTTCCATTTTTCTCTCCTCGAGCGAAATTAAAATTATTCAATGGTGGTTAACAAAAGTCCCACTAACTTCGCCCATACCTAAAAGTTAGCAAATGCGTGCTCTGACAGCTCATTAAGGATGGTGTAAGTAATTGATATTAATCACTTAAGTTACCCCGAAAGAGTGATCGCTGTCGACCTTTTTGATGTGCGCCGTATATATGATTTGGTTTCAAAACTTGGACTATTTTTAACTATTATTGCTAGTGGCAGATGCCTGTAAAGATAAAGATGTTACTAAATGTGTCTAGACGTGACGAAAGTGTTTGCGTCAACTTTTGGTATCTGGTAAAAATTCGCCGCGATCATTCGACAACTGGAGGGTAACAAATGATACGGAACAAACGCCTCATTTCCGGGGCTGCTTTAATGGCACTACTTGCACCAAATCTTCTAATGGCGGAAGGCCGTCAAATTGAAGAGGTCATTGTGACCGCTGAACGACAAGAAGCGTCGATTCAGGACACTTCTCTGTCTCTTATACACATCTCCGAGCCCACGAGACGGACTCC
>CAJXUL010000055.1 GCA_913060615.1 uncultured Gammaproteobacteria bacterium
AGGAGTCCGTCTCGTGGGCTCGGAGATGTGTATAAGAGACAGGAACTCTTCCCAGTCAATCGCGCCGATATCGTAAGAATCTCGGGCTTCATTCCAGCGCAGATCCGGATCAGGAATTTCTAGGTTTATGAACTCTGCTTGAGGAATTGTTTGATCAATAAAAACCTGCCTTAAATGGTCGTTGCTCTCGCGCTTTATTTTCCATTGCATGGACTTAGCGGAATTGGCAGACTCAGCATCGTGTGGGCCAAACATCATCAGCGAAGGCCACCACCAGCGATTGAGCGCGTCTTGTGCCATAGCTTTTTGTTCAGCGCTGCCATTTGCCATAGCTGAAATCACCTGATATCCCTGCCGCTGATGAAAACTCTCTTCTTTACAAATACGCACC
Organism: uncultured Gammaproteobacteria bacterium; assembly: GCA_913060615.1. Lineage (GTDB taxonomy): Bacteria > Pseudomonadota > Gammaproteobacteria > Pseudomonadales > Azotimanducaceae > UBA4421. The sequence goes on from CAJXUL010000055.1 coordinate 392, forward strand.
ATGGCCCGAGCGTAGGGCCCATAGGAGGTTCTTTGCAGTGACACCTGATTAACGATCGCGGCACCGTCCACCAACCACCCAATTGCGCCAATATCCGCCCAATTTAGGGCAGGATAATTGAATATAGACGCATATTTGGCGCGTCCTTCATGTAGGGCCTGAACCAGTTCTTCACGAGGTATGCCTAATGTCTCCGTGGCGCTATATAAATATAGTCCATGCCCTGCTTCGTCTTGAACCTTGGCTAACAGAACCGACTTACGTTGTAGCGTAGGCGCTCTAGTTAACCATTCTCCCTCCGGTTGCATGCCTATCACCTCAGAGTGAGCATGCTGAGACATCTGGCGTATTAGGTTCTTCCGGTATCCGGCAGGCATAAAATCTTTGGGTTCAATCTTCTTTTCGTTTGCTATTTTTGCGTCGAAGTTAATTAACGCTGCATGTGCTACCGTTTGCTCCGATCCTTGTAGTCGACCATTACTTTCGCCATTTACGCCTTCTGCAATTGGCGTAACTATACTGTTGTTGTCCATCATAATTTAAATCTTTCTGATTGAATTTGACTGAGTGGTTGGTTCAGCTATTTACGTCGGTCGATCACTCTGGTTGCCTTGCCGGCCGAACGTTCTAATCGGCCTGGCAGCATGATCTTGGCGCGGACAGACACACCGGCAATGTCTTTGATGATTTTCACAACGGCCTGACTGAGCTCCTCATCTGTGCTTCGTGCCCCGGCACTCCGCTCCACATTGATTTGCACTGTGTCTAGTACACCGTCTCGGTCGACAATTATTTGATAATGCGGCGCGATTCCCGGTAGTTTTAATAGAATTTCTTCAATCAGTGAGGGAAACAAATTGACGCCTCTGATTATAAGTAAATCGTCAGTGCGCCCTTTTATCCGCGCTAATCGACGCATACTCCTAGAAGTAGGTGGTAACAAGGCCGTTCGGTCCCGGGTACGATAACGAATCACTGGCAGCGCTTCCTTGGTCAAGGAAGTAAAAACCAATTCACCTTCCTCGCCATCAGGCAACACCACGCCGGTATCAGGGTCAATAATTTCTGGCAAAAAGTGATCTTCCCAAACTGTAGGTCCATCTTTAGTTTCAACACATTCACTTGCCACACCCGGTCCCATTACTTCAGATAGTCCGTAAATATCTACGGCATCAATCCCCATAATCGCTTCTATCTGACTGCGCATTTCGCCTGACCATGGCTCTGCACCAAAAATACCTAACCGCAAGGAACAGTCCTTCGCATCTAAACCTTGGCGCGCAAATTCTTCAGCCAACGCCAACATATAACTGGGCGTGACCATAATAATGTAGGGCTTAAAATCGGTAATGAGTTGTACCTGTTTTTCCGTTTGCCCCCCGGACATAGGAATGACTGTAGCACCGAGACGCTCGACACCGTAATGCGCACCAAGCCCGCCGGTAAATAGCCCATAACCATAGGCGACGTGCACAAGGTCGCCAGGACTGCCGCCGCCCGCGTGAATTGAACGGGCTACCAAATCTGCCCAGTTGGAAAGGTCAGTAGCGGTATAACCCACAACCGTAGGCTGCCCGGTTGTGCCACTAGAAGCATGGACCCTAGCCACCTTAGACCTTGGCACTGCGAACATGCCGAACGGATATTGGGCACGTAAGTCGTTTTTAGTCAGAAACGGAAACTTCGACAGATCATTTAAAATTTTCAGGTCGTCTGGTGTAACGCCGGCTGCATTGAAGCTTTCGCGATAATGGGCAACGTTTTTGTAGGCGTTCGATAGGGAACTTTTTAAGCGGCTGAGTTGTAGCGACTCAATTTCATCTCGGCTCGCAGTTTCAATGGCGTGGAGGGCATTAGGTGTTTGGGCAGACATACTCATTATCTTCCTACAAACTTGGGCTGACGCTTTTGCGAAAATGCGGCAACGCCTTCAGCGTAGTCATTACTATTACCTAACTCCTGCTGGAACTGCTTTTCGAGGGTCAACTGTTCCGCAAGCGTATTATTGCTTGAACATCTGAGCGCCTGTTTGGTCCTTGCCAAGCCTAGTGTTGGTGAATTGGTAAGCCTTGTGGCTGCAGCATACACCGCCGCGTCTAATTCGACGTCGGCAGTACATTGCCAAATCATGCCCATTTCGGCTGCTTCCTTCGCTTTGACCTTGGTCGCTAACATAGCTAAACCCATGGCTTTAGCCATGCCAACTAACCGGGGGAGTTGCCAAGTACCCCCTGAATCCGGAATCAACCCGATACCAGAGAAGGCTTGAATAAAACTCGCGGATTCTCCGGCGAACACTAGATCACACGCCAAGGCAATATTCGCCCCAGCACCAGCAGCGACACCTTGTACCTTAGCTAGAGTAGGTATCGGTAATTCAGTAATTTGCAAAATCATTGGGTTATAAAAATCACCAATAAGCTCACCCAGATCAGCGCCAGGGGCAACGGACGGGTCCGATAAGTCCTGCCCTGCGCAAAAACCTCTGCCGTTCGCAGCAATAACAAGCACCCTAGCTTGGGAGTCGTTAACCACACGCTCTAGGGCCTGCTTGACCTCTTTATGCATCTGTTGAGTAAAACTATTCATTTTTTCAGGACGATCAAAAGTCAACCAGTAGCAGCCGTGTTCTTCATCTAACGTAATGCAGTTGTACATTCTTTTACCATCTGCTTGCCTTGCAGAACCCAACATGACACACAATTCCCTTTTTTTTTAGTTTTTTGTATCATTTAAAGCGAAGGTTTTTCATATACACAACATTAGAAATAAGTGATCATTTATTAACATAGCCAAGCTAGAGAATGAAAAATGCAGACTGCCCAGCAGCGGTGTTGTCGATGATCGCTAATACTCTGATTCGTAACTTCCAAAAAAGAACACCTTTACGTACCGGTTCGCTTGTAGTGACTATTTTTGGTGACTGTATTGCGCCGCGTGGCAGCGTTGTCTGGCTTGGTAGCCTGATTAATTTATTGGCGCCACTAGGTATATCTCAAAGGCTTGTTCGCACCGCTGTGTTCAGACTGGTTCAAGATGGCATATTGGTTAACGAGCAAGTTGGGCGAAGAAGCTTTTATTCACTGTCTACGGTAGGTAGGCGCTCCTTTAGCGAAGCCACCAGCCGAATCTACGCGCAAGCGGTTGTTGAATGGGATGGGCTATGGACTTTTATAGTGGCCTCACAACTAAATGCGGAAGAAAAAACAGATTTACGCAAATTATTGGAGCCTTTAGGGTTTCGCAGCATAGGTTCTGATCTGCTAGCACTACCCAATGGCACCCCCCCGCTCTTAGACGAACAGCTCAAACGCCTTACCTACGGCGCTAAGCTATTACAGATGAAAGCCCATCCACCTAAAGAAGCCGTGAATAATGATTTGATAAGCTTTACCCGCACGGCATGGAACCTAGAGCCTTTAGAAGTGGCTTACAAGGAGTTCCTGCAACTCTTCCAACCAATTCTCATTAAATTGGAACGCAGTAAACAACTACAAGATGAAGACGCTTTTTATCTTAGAACTTTCTTGATCCACGAATATAGAAAAGTATTACTCCGCGACCCGGCATTACCATCGGCGTTGCTGCCACCCTCGTGGAAGGGGCATACAGCTTATCAATTGACGAAAACGTTGTATCAACTTACGTTAGAGAGATCCGAGGCATTTATTGATGTCAGTTTACAAAACCTAGTTGGTCCGCTACCCAGCGCGGACAAAACCTTTTTAGCGCGTTTTGGCGGACTCAGGTAAGTGGCCACCCTAACTAGGCAAGCGCTTAATCCAAAAACGCCTTATTCCTCGATTCTGCATGCGCCTCACGAACATCACTGGGGGGCACGCCGAAACGTGACTTGAAAGCGCGAGAGAAGTGCGCAGCACTAGGAAACCCAACGTGCCAAGCAATATTTTCTATGGATAGTTGCTGCTTAAAATGGGGGGATTACACTATCAACTTTGTTACTTCGGCTATTCGCCTAGGGCCATTTCTTCATTGCTATTAGTATCTTCAAATTCATCATACTCTGTCTGCAAAACAACCGCACTCTGAGGCTCACCATTGAACAGTAGCTGGGTTACATCTGGTCTTGAGTAGTGTCCAACCGGATCGGTAAAGGCTTTCGTAATTTTAATAAGGCATCGGTAAACGCTTGAACAATAGCATGCCGATATTCTAAATGGATATTCTTCATTTGATCTAAAGAAAAATGACCTTGATTAAGTATAGATATCGCTTTGTTAGAAGCAATGGGATGACGATAGATACTCTCACGAATGTTATAGGCTACTTGTTTTCCGTATTCCCACTGCAAGCTACCAACGCTATCGAACATTTGTTGCCTAGCTTTACCTCTTGGATCATCCATATTTGACCAGTGGCTATTAACACTTCTAGGTCTACATTTACATTTTATTTACTCATATTCTATTTCCTTTTTCTTTAAAATTTTTAAGAAAAAAATGATTCTAAAACATTTTCTGGAATAACATTTTGCACCTGCGTTTTTTCTGTCAGCAAAATGAATTGTGGCGCTATGGTCAATGCAAACAACAAAGTTTATTATTCCAGCCCATATTGAAAAGGTTTGTAGAACATAATCAACGCCTTGAGTAGTGGATACAATTGCCACGATGTGCATCCTATGATGCCAACAAATATTATGCACCGTCAAAGACTGCTAGGGCGAGGGAATGCCCTTGGAATAGTGTGTGCTATCTTGGCAGTAGCACAACCCCTTACCTCGCTTGGCACCACAATCAACTCTGCGAGGTTATAATTGAAGCGGAAGTTGAGCTTAACGCTGCTAAAAACGAGGACTTGGCGCAAATCGCGCCAATAAATTTCATCCAGAAAGGAAAAGGTCAGAAATGAATTTAACATGGACTTTGTGGCCCGCCGTGATACTGACAATTCTTTCTTATGCCGGTTTTACCCTAGCAAACGATACGGGCAGCGGCGCGCGCAAGTTCGCGCAATTAGAACAAATTCTTCCCACGCCAAACATCTATCGCACTGCATCAGGCGCGCCAGGTTTTGCCTATTGGCAACAGCAGGCTGACTACAAGATTCAAGTTGCACTCGATGAGGGCAACCAGTCAATCGTGGGCAGTGAACAAATCACTTATACCAACAATTCACCAGACACCCTTAACTACCTGTGGCTACAGTTGGATCAAAATCGATTTTCTGACGGCTCACTAGATAGACGTTCACAAACCGCAAGCCCAATAGAGGATCAAATAAGTTTTAGGCGCCTGCGGCAAACACAGTCTTTCGCAGACAATCGGCATGGCTACGATGAGTTAGAAGTTTCTGATAAGAACGGTTCACCTCTACCGCATGTAGTGATCGACACCATGATGCGCGTTGATCTTGCCAAAGCTTTGAAGCCCAAAGGCAAAATAGTAATCAATATCAGTTGGAGCTTCAAAGTTATTGAGCAAGCGGCCATTGGAGGGCGCGGCGGATACGAGCACTTCGAAGACAACAACAGCTATATTTTCTCCCTTGCTCAGTGGTTTCCGCGAATGGTCGCTTATACCGACTACGCTGGATGGCAGCACAAAGCCTTCCTAGGTCGGGGCGAATTCACTTTAGAATTTGGCAACTATGAAGTGGCAATCACCGTGCCCGAAGGGCATATCGTGTCTGCTACTGGCGAACTAACCAACGCCGGTGAGGTCTTGACTAAAGTACAGCGCCAACGCCTGACCCAGGCCAGCACAAAAGCGCCGATATTTGTTATTACGCCTGAGGAGGCATTGACCAATGAAAATCAAGCTTACAAATCCAAGGGCAGTAAAACTTGGCGTTTCAAGGCAAAACGCATTCGAGATTTCGCTTGGTCTTCTTCACGAAAATTCATTTGGGACGCCATGCTGCACGACCAACCCGGTGCTATACACGACAGTGTATTAGCCATGTCGTTTTATCCTAATGAGGCGGAGCCGGCTTGGTCTCACTATTCCACCCAAGCTGTGATCCACACGCTAGATATCTACTCACGCTTTTCCTTCGACTACCCCTATCCAACAGCCCAGTCCGTTAACACCTGGGAGCGCGGCGGCATGGAATATCCAATGATCACCTTTAATGGTTATAGACCGTCGAAGGATAAAAAGGAAGGTCAGGGCGGCGGCGAAACAGACATTAAGGACAATGCATCCGAAGGGGTCGAGGTCACCTATGAGAGCGCAGAAGACGCCATCACCTATTCACGGCAAATAAAGTACGGGCTGATTGGTGTCATTATCCACGAAATTGGCCACATCTATTTCCCCATGGTGGTTAACTCCGACGAGCGCCAGTGGACTTGGATGGACGAGGGCATAAACACGTTCTTGGAGTATGTTACAGAGCTTGAGTGGGAAGAACGTTTCCCAGCGTTTCGCGGCAAAACCAATGTATTGGATTACATTCCCGAATACATGACCTCTACAGACCAAGTGCCGATCATGACGCAATCCGATTCAATTTTGCAATTTGGCCCAAATGCCTATTCCAAGCCTGCAGCAGCACTGACAGTTTTAAGAGAGACTGTGATGGGTCGCCAACAGTTCGATTTTGCATTTAAGCAATACGCCAACCGCTGGAAGTTCAAACGCCCCACCCCTGCGGACTTTTTTAGAACCATGGAAGATGCTTCAGGCGTGGATTTAGACTGGTTTTGGCGCGGCTGGTTTTACAGCACAGACCATGTGGATATTGGCATTAACGACATACGTGAGTATCGAATAAAGACCGGTGATCCCGAAATAGATTTCCCATTGAACCGTATAGAAAACGAAGCGCTTTACCCCCAACCCATAATGCAGGAACGCAACGCCGCGGCTGGGTACTCAACCCGCCTGAAAAGGCTACCTGAGCTAGCAGATTTTTATAATGAGAACGATGAATTTTCGGTGTCCAACAAAGACAGAAACAAGTATCGGTCTTACTTAAAGGGCCTAGATGACTGGGAACAAGAGGTCTTAACAAGGGCGCTAGACGAAGACCCATACGTTTACTTTATAGATATAGAGAACAAGGGTGGCTTAGTCAGTCCACTGCCGATGAACATCACCTACCAAGATGGCAGTAACCGACTACTCAACTTGCCTGCAGAAATTTGGCGACGTAACGCAGAAAACATCACCCATATGCTGTTGGAGAACAAAGCCATCGCCAAGGTATCTATCGACGATAGACACCAAACCGCCGATGCAGATTTTTCTAACAACGCGTTCCCCCCAAGCATTACCCCATCCAGATTGGCGTTATACAAACGCAAGCGCGAAGATAGAAATCTCATGGCAGACATGTTGGTGGAACTAAAAGGTGGTAGCGATCCTGCGATAAGCAAGAAAATACCTTTAATCAATAGCCCCGCCCAATGAACAAATTTTTTGCCATAGGCATGAGTAGACGGTGTTTATACATGGCGCTGCTGTGCTTACCATTACTGGCAAGCGCACATAGGCAGCACCTAAGCTGGACCGAAGTAAAGTTAAGCGACGACAGGAAGTCTGCGGCGATTACTCACCGGCTACATCAACACGACAGCACTGCGCTGCTAAAAAGTATGGGGTTCAGCAACCCAGATTTGGACTCGCTAGAACACCTTGCGGTTCTCGCTGTATACGCGGCTAGAAATACTCAATTTATACTGCAGAACAGGACATTGGCAGAAACCGATATTATTGGCGCCGAAACAGAAGGCGACTTCGTCTTCGTTTATCAAGAAGTAGTGGAGCAGATAGCGACACTAGAAAAAGTAGAAACCTCAATATTCATGGATATCAATCCGGAGCTAGTTAATCGAATTAACCTGTTATATAAGGGCAACATAAATTCATTGAAGTTCACGGCGGCAGAGGGGGCCAAAGACCTTTTACGCGATAAATTGTCAAATTAACCAGCAAAACCGTGAAGCACAAACAGACTTAATGACCCGTCATTTAGAGCAAAAATCGAAGTTTAGATGTACCCCACCGACCTACCCTAGGGGCAATCACCCGAAAAACCGTTTTGTATTACTGAATGCAAAGCGAACATATTTAGTGTTACAAAGCAAATTCTTTGTTACACTGCCGCAAAGTGCCTAGCATCTTAACGTTATAGGTCTTTATCGAAAATTTCAGATTTGTAGGCAAACCGGTGAGTTTGACTATTATTTTTGTAATTTCACCAACAAATTAGAGTATAGAAAATGAGTAAAGGTACAGTGAAGTGGTTTAACGCCGACAAAGGTTTCGGATTTATTACACCAGAAGATGGCAGCAAAGATTTATTTGTTCACCATTCAGAAATCCAGTCTGGCGGCGACTACGCAACATTGAGCGATGGCCAAGCGGTTGAATTTGAAGTTGGCCAAGGCCAAAAAGGCCCATGTGCCAATAAGGTAACTGCTATCTAAATAGCCAGTCACTTTGAAACAAAACAGACACGAACTAGTTGCTTAGCGGCTTGTTCGTGTTTGTCGCGTTTACCTCCAAGCAAACCAATTGATAATTATTTACACTGTTCGTCGGCTACTTAGTTTTATCTCCCCTCCCCCAGTGGCTACAACAACGCCCTTTGTAAATGAACCTGAAGCTAAAAGATGACTCTTTTTCCAACGCGCCTGTGCTACATAAAGTCAGCGAGTAACTACGAATAGTGAAAATATGAGTTCAGAGCAACAAAACAACCCGTTACATGGCGTTACTCTAGAAAAGGTCGTCACAGATTTAGTAGAGCACTATAACTGGAATGCTTTGGCGGACAAAATCGACATTAATTGCTTCAAGAGCGACCCATCGATTAAATCTACCCTAAAGTTTTTGCGTAAAACCCAGTGGGCTAGGGATAAGGTGGAGAATCTGTATATTGCAACTTTTGCAAAGCCATCGCCGTGGCGAAACGCCAAATATCCGCGCTGAGTAATTCTAGACGGCTACATTAAAAAGATACTGATGCAAAGGGCTGAACAAAAAGCACTAACATCTGAGAGTTACTCTTTAAATACAACTTCACAGACTACTACCAAGTAATCTCAAAGCCCTATGGAACGTAGTGGATGGGCGACGACCAGGCACGCTCTTGCAGCGTTGCCGCCAAATCAGAGCGAAGTGCTGTGCCGACTCGAATTGCATCCCAAGTGCTCCAGCGGCAAGTGGGGTTTTCTAATACACGGGTGTAGTAAAATGCCCGTTGGCTGGCCTTAAAGTTTGGATCAGTCCACACGTTGCGCAGTTCGGTGTCACCTGTATTGGCACTAATACTGCAATCGCCTAAATCCACCGAAGCACCATTATCTGGACAGCGATTGGTTGTAGGGTCTACTGCCACACCACCGGCGCAAGCAACGTCTATGATCTCTTCATGGGTCTCGCCAGATGCGTCTATCCAGCCTTTAATAATTTGCAGGCGCTGAAGCGGTGCGCTGTTGGCATCAGCTTGAGCCCACATCGCAAATTGCGGCGCAGCCACAGTGGCGCTTGGGTTAGAATCAGACAGCGGCGTGAGATCCGCACCCATAGTGACACCGGTTGCATAAGCTTGCGCTATACCGTCAGTGGAATCCAATAATTCACTGGGAAAACCGTAGCCCGCAAAAAATCGCAATCGCATACGCGGGCCAGATGTGGCAAATGTCTCTTTACGGCGCAATGCAGCGTAAATGGCTTGCCGAGTATTTTCCTCCGCCCAAACACCAGCAAGTCCAGACGCCCCAAAGGTAGGTTGAGCACCACCCACGTAGGTTTCGCCATCTACTTCGGTCATTGCTTGAGGCGCAAGGGTATTGAACAGCCAACCTTCAGCAGGACCAAAAGGCACCGAGCCGCGCAGCTGCGCATCTGAAGATAGAACACCCAGCTTAGAGCTGAACTGCGATTCGTCGTTTTGCGCAGCGCCCGTATGGGTGTCACTAGAACCAATGACACCAAACGCGTAGGGATTGGTGACCCCTTGCGCCTCTAGCGCCAAACCGCGACGCAAAGCGTTGCGCACATAACTGCCCTCAGGTTCGCTGGGTAACGTGGTTGCAACGCGAAACTCCATCAACTCAAAATTTGCCCACTCATCTGTTGTGGACAAACTCGGGTGGGTTTCCGAAGTGCCTTTAATTTGGGTAATTTCCACCAACGGCTCATTACGAATGCGCTGAACGGCATAGTCATTGTCTATAGGCGTACCTGCAAAATCTACGAGCTTAAACATCTGGCCGTTAGAGCCATTGGAGTTATGTGGAATGGCCATAGACTCAACACCTGCTTCGCGCAGCGTATCCATCCAGCGCCAAAGATCTTCAGGATTATTTGAATGTAAGCGTGAGAAAGGTACTTCCGGCACTAGGTCGCTGCTTTCAAAGACAACGTTACGGTGCAGGTTGCCCCGATCATCGGATCCAGTGGTATATTCGTAGGCAACAAACGTGGTGAAGCGACCCGGATCATTGAACATATCCGCAGCCTTTACTGTGTCTGCCCAAGCTCGGCGGGTAATAGCCAACGTTTCCTCAGCTTCGATATCACCATCAATAATGCCTGGCACTAAACCGGCCAAAAGCTTGGTGAAGCTGCTCAACCGATCAGGCAAACTCCAACGATCCATATTATCTGGTGCATTCAGATCATGTATCACCTTGGTGAAAGGATACTTAGACAGTTCGCTACCGGTATCGGCAGCTACTGGCGCCACGCCCATAAACATTGCGTGATCGGTGACACCATAAAAATCTAGCGGCTCGCTTAACTGCATGTCATAACCGGAAGGATGCTTAATGGCTTCGCCCTGAGCAAAGCGATAGGCATCATACGGTGTGGCCAAGGTGCCAAATGCATAGGCGTCAAATGAATAAGTTGTGTGCACGTGCAAATCACCGAAGTAGGCATTGCGCTGAGGGTTAGCAGCAACCCGTCGGTCAATAACAGTGTGGTCCGTTGCAAACACAGCTTGCCCCAACGCCCCAGCGACCTGAGTCTGGTCTAACGGTGTAGTCCTTTCACAACCGGCCAACAATAGGCCTACAAACAATGCACAAAATGGTCCAGTGCACTGTCTTAATCCCAATCCTTCGAATGCCATTTTTTTCATGCCTGTCCCCCAATTAATGGAAATCATTGTGAATCACCAATCGCTTTGTGGCAACGCAAACACCGTGAAAGGCCGGCCTAAAAAGGCCTATGGGGTGTGCTGCTGCATTTTTTTACCTAGGCCATTACGAACTGCTCGAACGGACCGGCGAATTCGCGGTGATGATTATCTAAACGCGCGTGCAAATCCGCCAGCAATTTATAACTACAGAAGCGGCATTGGGGAGATTTGGTTCTGCGTACCTGTCTAGTAGTAAGAGCATCCCGTTAGCGAAAACATCAACTCAGCCTAAAACTGGTCAAACATCCTACACGCCCCAGCCATATCAGTTACCACAAGATCCAAATTGGCTGGTGCCAAATTTGCAGTACTCTGCAGCAAAAGCCCCTTCAGCACGCCAGCTGCATCAATTGTCATGTCGCCATCGATGACCGCCTTACTTAAAGCATTAGCAGCTTGCTTGAGCAGCACCTTAATCTGTCGAATATCTGTGTGGATAGCAGCCAACTCAGTAGTTTGACTTAAGGTACTGGCATTGGCTGCGCGTGCCTGTGCAGCGCAGATAGCATCACGAGCGAGTAGGTCTAAGCGAATGGGCTTATAACGCGCAATACCGCCGGTAATATCCTGCGTTAGCTCGGGATAAATGGCTTTGCCTACGGCACGCCTTAGGGGCGAATGAGCGACGTAAATACTGCCGTCGGCCGCGACAATGCTCATGGCCAATGAATCCTCTCGGCCTTCTGCAAAGTAGCGTAGCTTTCCTGTTTGTCGATCCAGCAGCCCCATACCAACATGTAGCATCAGGTTGGAACCCAGCAACGACTTGCCGCCGCCGATGCCAATCACCACACCGTTAGCTGTAATCGTCGCGGTTAACGAATTTGTTTGTTCATCGACATTGGCATACCCATCAAACCCCGTCAGTTCTGCCGCCCATGTCCGAGCACCGCTGTCGCCATTGTCCACCAATTGAATTACGTCTTTGCGGGTGACGGCGTACAGCTCATTATTATCTGCAGCCACTGAAATTGAACCGACCAACGGTTCGCCCACATCCGCACGCCATATTTCGTTTAACTCACTGTCTAGGGCAATAACATTGCCAAGGTTATCTGACACATACAGGCGCTGGCCATCTGCGCTTAGGGCGGGGGTTGAGCCAGTGCCTCCCTGAAAAGTTGCACGATTCAACATCTGAAATTCAAACCCGCCGTCAGCATCATCTGGGATACTAATTAGATCAAAGGCGTAAATCGCACCGATTTCAGATCGACCATCCTCGGTACCATCCTCGGCATCGTTCGCTGTTGCAGCTATATAAATTCGGCCACTTTTAGGATCAATACTGAAAAAATTAGTGACTAAGCCGCCACCACCGTAGATATAGCTTACGGCCGAGGAGAATAAACTCAAACCGGCAGCATTCTTACCGAAGGCTTTATCCATCAGCGGGTCCACTCGATCTACGACAAACCCAGGAATTTTCGTACCATTACCGCTAACCGCAGGCGCACCGGGTACTTGCCCAATAGGCGCCACCAACTCACCTGTTCTGCGGTTGAAGGCAAATAGTTCTCCGGCCTTCGACACTGCGATCAGCGAATCTGTCGCCGGATGATAGTTGAAACTATGCACTTTCGAACCCGCACTCCTGCTAGGGTCCAACGGTGGTAGGCTTAAACCAGTAGGCACGCTCCAAATCGTTGAGCCATCTGGTCTCAAAGCCATCGCACGCGCATAACCAATAATGTAAATAATCTGCGCGCCAGGGTTGTCAGGGTCGTTCAATATGAACGCGGGACTGGCAGAATGCATTGCATCGTCCGCGGTTATCGCCCAACGGCGTACACCGGTTTGGGCGTCGAGTGACACCAACACCACACGTTCGCCGTGGTAGAACTGTGGACTAAAATACAAATTGCCTTGGTTATCAAAGAGCGGTCCGTTACCGATGAAGTAGGACGGCTCCGCAACCCAGTCAAGTTCAAACATCGGCGCAGCAACGCCCCACACGCTGTCCGAATTCGCCACGCCCACATGAATGGCATTAAAAGTATCCGGCTCTGGAATAACATCGTAACTGTGGTTTGCGGTTGCGCGCGCGCCAACTGGTTGCCATTGAGTTTTTTCAGGAGGAGCAAAAACCTTAGGGTTGTGGGGGCGTGTATCATCAACAAAGATTTTGAAAACCCCAAAACCAACAACCGCAACCAGTAACAAACTGAGCACTTTCCGAGTATTCATTTTCAAGATTCCTATTATTGACCTTCACCACTTTATCAAACCGGTAGAGAGCAGACACCGCTGTTTACGGCGTCCACCCTAGAGGATTTTCTGCTTCGCCAGAGCGCGGCCACAAAGCCAAAAATGTAGGGAACCCCAGAGGCCTACAAGCGAAAAGTAGGCCAGCGCCACACTTAGAGCATCCTCACCATAAAGAGGGTTGAGCAAATCACTTAACACACCTACTAGTAAAGGACCGAGGCCTAAGCCAATGAGGTTGAGGCAGAGCATCTTAACCGCCGATGAAACTGCCCGCATTTGTACCGGTGACAAGGTTTGCACCATGGCTATGCTGGGTCCAAGAAAACAATTACCGAGGAGACCCGGAATAATAAACAGTAACATCGCCGTAGTTAAATCGTCTGATAACAAACCCAAAACAAACAATGGTATGGAGATAAACGGCACAATGGCAAGCATCCACATGCCATATTGGAAACCCCGAATAGAAAGGCGATCAAACCACTTACCGGCGACCAGCGCGCCCACCGCACCCAAAATGCCAAACACACCAGCCATCATAACACCGGCCTGGGATTGACTCAGATCGTGTGCTCTGATGAAAAAAGTGGGTAACCACTGAGTAAGTCCATAAGACATCAACCCCGCCACAACGGAACCCGCAATGAGGTGCCGCATAGCAGGGTTGGCCCACATTGTGGCGGCAGTGGTAAATATGGGCGGTGGCGGTGGCGGTATTTCCGTTTCAAAGGTGCCCCTAGCTGGCTCACGCAGCAGTTTAGTCATAACGAGGGCAAGCAATAGGCCGGGGGCACCTACGGCCACCATGGCAACGCGCCAATTGTAAGCCTCGGCAATAAACCCGCCCCCAACAAAACCCAACATCATGCCAAAACTACCGCCTAGCATTAGCGTGGCCATGGCGAAGCCCCGACGATGAGCCGGAAAGTAGTCAGCAATGATTGAGTGACTTGCAGGGTTCACTCCCGCCTCACCAATGCCTACACCAATACGAAATAGCAGCAGGCTGACAAACCCGGCGGCTAGACCACTAAAGGCGGTCATCAAGGAGAAAATAACCAGACTGGCAATGATGATCCACTTACGACTGTATTGGTCAGATAAGCGCGCAATAGGTAGACCCATGGTGGCGTAGAACAAGGCGAATGAAATCCCACCCAACAATCCTAACTGGGTATCGCTCAGATCGAACTCTGCTTTTATATCGGGAAAGAGAATTGACAAAATCATCCTATCGCTTATCGACAGGGTGTAGGCCAACACCAACAAAAGCATAGCGGTGCGGTGACCTGCCAAGGGTTCAATGACTGTTTGCTTATTCATTGTGGCTTGTATCTTCAAGCGCAGCGCAGACCAAAAAATTTTGTGCCAATGCCTATTCCCAATTTCTATCAAAGCTCATTATAGTAACCCTACACCTTCAAACAGGGTCATATTCGGACATGAATTTCGACTAAGGTGTTGAGTGACCATCAATAGCGATATGCACCAAGAGCGAGCCATGAGGACAAGTCAAATTCAGCGTGACGTGTTTACGCACCTAATAGCCGAGTTAAAAAAAGCAGGGGTTACTGCGGAACAACTGCTTCACCAATCGCAGTTAAGAGAACAAACGGCATCGAACTCAGATCAAACCTTAACGCCAGGCAACAACCCACTAATAACCCTAGAAACCGCGGTGACGCTTGCTGGCGACCCTACTCTGGCACTACGCTTGGGTCAGCAAATTGGCATTGAAAGTTACGGTACCTTCGGTTTTGCCTTGCTGAGTTGCGCAACCTTGAGAAAGTCCATTGAGCTATTGCTGCGCTACGGGAAGGTTTTTTTCAACCCAGGCTGGTTATCCCAGGATCATGACAAAGGCCTATTGCTTAGACTGGATCTAAATAGAGGCACGCCAGCGCAACAGCAAATAGTTGCCGAGCTGTGCTTTTCGCAATTGGCTAGCATCGGCAATTCTCTTTTTCGCCGTCACCTTGAGGGTGCGCAGATCAGCTTTTCATATGCCAAACCCGCTCATGCAAGCAGCTACAAAACTGTCTCTTATACACATCTGACGCTGCCGACGAATAGAGAGGTGTAGATCT
>CAJXUL010000056.1 GCA_913060615.1 uncultured Gammaproteobacteria bacterium
GTATAAGAGACAGATATAGCGTAGAGCACTAGAATTAGATTTCAGACTACTAATTACTCAGCTTCCTTACCCTCTTTTTCAGCGAACCCCTTAGCAAAATTCTCTTCCATCTGCTCAGGAGAAATGGCGCGTCGCTTTGTATATTTTAGAGCACGCCAATTCATAGCTATGATTACAGTTGGAAAACCAAGCCCCCAAACTAAGGCTGGATAAATACTCAACTGTTCCTCTAGAAATACAAGTATTACTAAAACAACCGCATAACCGATACGAATCAAGGTCATCTTTGACTTCATGACTACTACCAACAAGACTGATAAAAAAGCCTAACAGCCAATGGTGCATAAAAACAATCAAAGACGATCGGTCATTATGATCTTGCCACCCGCGCGGATCGAGGACGGCTTTAGATTACTGCGTGCTAACCGCTCCGCCACTTTTGGAAACATTGTTATGCTTTCTAATTCCAGTGATTTCAATAAGCCGGGATGCGATTCAAACAGTCTCTGCTTCACAGTGTGAACGCCAGCCTTATCGGAAAACGAAACCACTACACAGGCGTTACACGATACACCACTAGCAACTAAGGACTTCAGTGCCTTAAAAGGCAACTCAAAGGAGTCTCTGTGCGCACCAGTTAACTCGTGAAACAAGTCTTCATCAGTCCCTTTGATCGACACACGAACATGTAGTTGTTTGTATTTTGCCAACTGCTCTACGAACTCTGGGTCATCACCTAAAGTCATACCATTAGTCTCTAGTATGTAAACATAATCAGTTTCCCCCACTAGATCTAACAACTCAAAAAGATGCTGCCGACCAAGGGTACCCTCTGACGCTGAAGCTGATATTAGGTTGTGACCGTGCTTTTGAGCAGACCTAACTAGTCCGTCGAACACTTGGTGTGGTGAGTAGAACCTTCCAGTGCTCTTAGGCTTCCAAACTGGCTTGTCGCTAAAGCAAAACTTGCACCTGAGGTTACAGCCAACTTCAGTGGCACGGCTCAAGACCTAGCTTGAGAATGTGTGAAGAAGAATTACAAAGATTGTTGGCTACATGAAGAAATACATTACAGGTTTGCTATTGTTAGCTTTTGCAGTCCTTAGCTGGGCAGAGCCTACTAGGCTCGTATGTGCTGGAAGTTACGTTTCAAGCTCCACATCTCAAGAGCTAAATGTACATACTAGACAATTTGACTCTGTCGGACACAGCGAAACCATCAATCTTCGCTATGATCAGATTCCTCTTTCTTCTCTAGGACAAAAACAGAGTTCATTCTCGGTTTATCGACTGCTTTCTCTGCGAAGTCTCCAATTTCGCCTCTGCACTCGCTTGATCAGAATCGATGAATTTTGAGTAGGTTCGAGCTGCAAACCCCCATTCCTTTTGTCCCTATTGAGCATACACTCACATGACGTTCTCTCCCGCCGTAACGCACATCGAAGCGAACGTGAGTCGTGTTTGGTAAGGATTTCGATAGCGCACCTAGAGAGCTATTTCCCTAGCAAAGCGTGGCGCCGGGCAGTTCTGCAACGCTATGACTAAATCAAATTGATGAGGTAGGACCATTGCTCAAACAATAAAAAGGTCTTCTCATGAAAAAAACGTTATTTGCATCGGTGCTATTGCTTACAAGTTCCCTAAGCTTTGCCTCCACTTGGTCAGTTTACGAGGTTCAGGTCAAACAAAGTGACGTGCCTGCAGTTGCCGCAGCTCTTGATAAATTTATGCAGTCTGATGTGGGTAAATCAATGCCTGGCGGAGTCCACTTGAACGCCACTCTTTTTGGAGGAACAAGCAAAGCGACGCACGCATTCGTTCTGCTTTTTCCAGATCTTGCGACACAATTAGATTGGCAGGCATCAGTGCCAACAACTCAAGCAGGTCAAGAATTTGACGCTTCAATGGATGCACTGGCGACCCCTGTAGCCAACTGGACTAATTCAATGCTCAAAGTTTGGGGAACTCCCTCGAACAGTGATCGTTTTCATCAAGTCACTCGTTTTTACACGACGGATCCATTAGCCGTTCTCGCAGCTCAAGAAAAATTGATGTCTGATCCGTCAATGGCCGATTTCCCGGGCCAAGTTGGCCTAAGTCAGACTGCGCTAGGTAATCGACTTGGAGCTAATGGCGCTCAGACCACTCACGTCTTTACCGTCGCATACGAAAGCGTCAAGGAGATGGAAGGCTGGAGTAACTATTTAAACTCGCAGCCTGCTTGGGCAAAGTATCTTCAAACAATGAGTGGTTTTGCGACCTTCATGGGAACCGAGCTTGTGACCAACGCGGCGGTTTACGACGCGGAAATGGATCTCGAGACGTTTCTTAAGTAAATGCCTACTGGGGCGATCGCTTTCTTGCGATGGCTCCACTTTACGTAGTTTTACAACCCCGCCTCTCTCGCCTCATACATCACCCGCTTGATCTCACCCAGATAGTACTTCTCTATGGCTCGCTTCTCGCGCCAGTTCACATATCGACCATGCTTGTAATGGGCAGCGGCTAAGGACGCTAGACTTTTTTATGAAACTTAGGGTACCGTTTTCACGTGCTTACCTGAGTACATACGTTAATCAATCTAAAATAATAAGAAAGAGGACCTAATGAAAAGATTAATAGCAGGCACCTTAATAAGTGCGATAACAATTTTTTCTGCAGTTGCTACTGCTGAAACGACGACCATGTTTACTGGAGGAATGGATCCTCAAGCGCCGCAAAATGCGCAGACAGCTTTGTGTACGTTAAATCAGGGCAAAACCATGGCTCAGTATGAGCGACTATCGAATAAGTATATCGCTTGGTCAAAGAAACAAGGTGTAGAGACTACGGTAGTCCGAAGCATGCCTTTCATAACACATGGCAACCCTGACAACCGCAGCAAAACGGAATTTGTAGAGCACCTTGTTTCAGATCATGAGACTTCTGGAAGGTCCTGGGATTTGTGGCTTTCTACACCAGAAGGTCAAAAGCTTAACAGTGAATGGCAGAGTATTGCTCAGTGCGATGTCAAAATGGCAACCCTCAACACGCAGTGGGCTGACGTAGATGCATTAAATAAAGATGATACTCGTTTTGCAATGTGGAATTGGTGTACGCGAAAAGATGGCGTGTCAGTCGACTCGCTTAGATCCAAGCATGCTTCCATCGCAGCGTCTTATCCTGAGGGCGTCGGCAATATTGGTTGGTTTACTTATATTCCGGTCTTAGGTGGTGCGAACGCACCAGGAACTTTCGCAAATATTATCGTCTTTCCTGATATGGCCGGGCTTATGGAGCATAAACAATGGATGGCTGAAGGCGGCTGGAAAGCCCGTCATGACTATTATAACTACGTCGATTGCCAAGGTGACTACGTAAACGCTGAGGAAGTTGTTCACCGTCCGGGCGAGTAGATCACCATCTGACATATGGCACGAGGAGCTTTTAACAACGTTTAAAGGAAGCGACCAATCCTCGTGCTATTTAACGACTCTTTTTTTTAACAGCGTTGATCACTAAAATATCAACCCCACCTCCCTCGCCTCATACATCACCCGCGAACCGTTAACTCAATCTATACCTACAGACGCTCTCCCAGCCTTTTTCGTTCTGCCCCAAGGAATTAACCGCAGCCTTTTCGCTAGTCACTTATAACCGTACAACTTTACAAGCACCAAGCTGCCTAACCGTGAATCTCCGAACCTACTTTTTTCTAAATTCACCTCTAATACATACCGCTGGCTACTACTATTATCAGTGTAGAGCTTTGATCCCCCCGTGGTTGCTTTTGATGGGGCGCTTTGATTATTCGCTAGAGTGGCATGTCTGCTATTTAACCAAATGCAGCATCCTTAGCGGCAACCACGCCCGCCTAGCAAGCGCACCTGTAAAGCCAACAGATCCCGACGAAACACAACGACTACAATAGAGCGTCTCGAAAAACGCCCTATCGGCGCACTGGGCCTCCGTGCGTGCAACTTGCACTCAATCTCTTTGCTTCGCCAGATTCGCCAGGGCGGCTTCACCCATCTGCGGGTTTGTGCCGTTAATCATGTTCTCGGCACGCGCCCTGATCATCTCATCGAAGTGATCGTGCGTCAGGATATACAACCGATCCGAACGTATGGCATCAAAAACCATCTCGGCAATCTCTGCCGGTTGCATGCCCTGCCTGAGGATCTCTTGAAACATTGCGATGCGCTGCTCGTCTTCCGGCGTCAGCGGTCGCGGTTCTTCGTCGTTGCCCAGATCTGCCGGCCGGTTGCGGCCGCTGTTAATGATATTGGTGTTGACGAAACCAGGGCAGAGTACAGAGCACCCAACTTTGGCATTTTCCGTCTTAAGGTCGACAGAGAGGTTTTCAGTCAGCGCAACCACGCCGTGCTTGGTAACGGAATAAAGCGCGTTGGTGCTGCCGCCAATGATGCCGGCGATGGATGCAGTGTTGACAATGTGACAGGGCGTTTCCTGCGCGATCATCTGCGGCACGAACACACGCAGGCCGTAGATCACACTCCATAGATTGACGCCGAACACCCAGTCCCAATCCTTTTGAGTCGCGTCCCAGGAATTGCCGCCGCCGCCAACGCCTGCATTGTTGAAAAGCAGGTGTACGGCCCCAAAGTTTTCCACGGCTTCATCCCGAATCTTGAGCAGTTCGGCCTCGATCGCCACGTTGGTGACGATAGGCAGCACCTGGTTATTCGTGGTCGCCTGCAGTTCGGCCGCCGTCTTCTCCAACACCGCTTCTTCAATGTCCGCCATCACCACGTGCATACCTTCAGCGATGCACTTTTCGGTAAGTGCCTTGCCAATACCGCTTGCTGCTCCTGTGATCACGGCGACCTTACCCGCAAAATCCTTCATGAAATTCCCCTTCAAAAAATATCAAGTATAGCTGGCGCCGCTTGATAAGTCTGACAGCATGTCCGCTGTGCACGCGCGCGCGTGTATAACGCCGATAACAGCAAAGGTGTTGCAGACTTCCCAAAACCAAAAACTGCGAAAAC
Source organism: uncultured Gammaproteobacteria bacterium (assembly GCA_913060615.1). Taxonomy (GTDB): domain Bacteria; phylum Pseudomonadota; class Gammaproteobacteria; order Pseudomonadales; family Azotimanducaceae; genus UBA4421. Next base: position 4,992 of record CAJXUL010000056.1, read on the forward strand.
TGAAAAACTGAGGAGAGATCAATTGCGGGAGGCGGGAGTCTTGAAACATGCACCGTAATAAAGGATTCTTATTCAAAAGGAACGCGGAGAATACGACCATGGAACTATTACATGAGGGGGGCTGTCTCTGCGGAGAAGCCCGCTACGTGGTGAGCGGTTACCCCGAGCCACGTGGTGTATGTCATTGCCGTTACTGCCAACTTCGTACTGGAAGTGCATTTTACGTTCACTTCAAAAAATCTAACGGTCAAGGGTAGTTCAAAATGAAAAATAGTGATCGGCAATTCACCGTTGATAATTGGGGTTACCCACCACAAAACCGTCAATCCTTCCAACACGTTCAATCTCTCTTCCCAACCGCCCGTCTTCGTCGCGGGGCTGGTCCAGTCACGACATTTGGCAGTCATTCAAAAGACATCCTCAACATGACCTATGCAGGTTCTGACGGATCACAACGGACAGTGCAGAAGATGTTGGATGGTAGTTATACAGACGCATTTATCGTTGTGAAAGATAACGCCATCCTGTGTGAACACTATGCGAACGGTATGGCAGCGGACAGTTTTCATTTGCTCAACTCTGTCACCAAGTCGTTCGTTGGTATGTTGACTGGTATCCATATATCAAAAGGGCTGATTCAGGAAACGGATCTAGTGACGCGATACTTACCAGAATTGGCAGACACCGCCTTTTCAGAGTCCACTATTCGACATCTACTAGATATGACAGCGGCGCCAAAATACGGTGAAGATTATGCCGACCGATCTGCGGACTTCTGGGTTGAGGCTGCTGTCGTCGGCTGGCGCCCCGCACTGAGAACCAAAGAGTCTGCAACGACGCTGTTGGTACATGCGACAACACTCACTGATAGTGAGCAAAGCAACGGCGAAAAGTATCACTACAGAACTGTATTGACTAACGTTTTAGGCATGGTACTGGAGCGAGCAGGCCAAGGTAGTTTGCAAGAACAATTACAAAATGAGCTTTGGCAAAAACTCGGTCCACAACAGGATGCCGCTATTGTGGTGGACAGTGTTGGATTCCCCTATGTTGGCGCGGGCATGAATGCGTGCGCACGCGATCTTGCACGCTTTGGCCAGATGATAATTCAGCAAGGTGAATACAATGGCGAGCAGATTGTGCCACTGCAATGGATCGATGATACGCGCCATGCAAATGATCAGGCCAAAATTAATTTTGCGCAAAGCGACTATGGCGCAATGATGCCCGGGGGTCATTACCGCAACCAGGTTTGGGTTGAGGATGCGGACAAAGGTGTCTTGGTGGCCATTGGTATCCATGGCCAGGTCATCTACATGAACATGCAAACTCAAGTGGTGATTGTCAAACTTTCAACACACCCCGAGCCTTCCAGTTCATTATTTCAAGATGGCTTTATCGCAATGAGGGCACTCTCCGAATCGCTTTGACGCGGACTTGAAAAAATCAAAATGCAGCAGCCCAAAAACGCCTGACGTCCTATCGAAACCGTTATCCGTCGCATTTGCGGGGCAAGTCGAGGGTTGGATTCAGATCAAAGAATCCAACGGGAATCAAATGAAAACCGGTGTATTCTACCGGCATGACCGGCCAGTCTTCAGGTCGTGGCACGTGCGTCAAAGCCACGGTATGCCAAATCACAAGATCGCAGTCATCGATATCCCGATCGCCCGCTGTGATCTCAGCAAGCCCACCTTGTCCCGCATGCATCACAGTATTAGCACCGGCCGCGCTCAACTCGTCTTCGTTAAACGGCGTGGCCCATAAATTGTGGCTGGCAAATGCAGCACGCAGTGCCACTTGAGAACCGGCTTGCGCAAATAATGTCGGTGAAGCGGCGGGCAGCAGTTTGTAGGCAACCGGCACCCCCCATTTATTTTTTGATGCGGGGTTAACCACCTTCCAGTTTCTACTCACATGTGGCGCGTTGTCTCGAATCGCTTCGGATTCTGTTCTTAAAGGCCGAGACACCGACTGAAATTGAGTACCTTCGGGGTTTTTCGATGAAATCGGCATTACCTCGATCTGATTCTCAAACAATGAATTGGTACCACCATCGAGATGCCAATCAAGCCGAAAACAGAATAGGTGCTGGTGTACGGGTGATGAGAGATTTTCGCCGACGACCGGTGACTGCGCCGGATTATAGGTTTCTTCCGTAAAAACACTAATACCAACAATACCAGTTAGCTTCACTTCCATTTGGATTGTTCCGTCAAGATAAAGATACCAATAAAAACCGTAGTCGTAGTTGCCGACGGTGAACACGGAGCTGATAACCAGCCGCCGAGAGCGCCTTACTTCTGTCGTTCGCGAAGATGAATCGTAATGCTTCCATTGGATGCCATAGTCTTCTTCATGGATACAAATGGCGTTTTCAACCGCCTTATGCTTACCGTCAAAGGTAACCTGATGACTGTCCAGGTAGTGGATTTCACCGACACAATCGCAGCCAAGCTTCAGGCTGTTAATCATCGTACCCATGTTGTACTCGCTCGCATCAAGCACATGTTTCCAACTGTGCATGGGGTCACTGTCGCCGTAGGGCACAACCATTTCGGATAGTGCCGCACGATAAAGGATCGGTCTATCCTGCAACGACAACTCATGCAGCACCAGACCATTCACAGGGTGTACAGAAGCTCTGACATCAAAACCCTGCCATGAAATTTTGTTACCGCTCACCTGAAAGCTTGTACCCTCGGGTTGGGTGATTTCCAAAGGCTTCAAATCTGATCGAATAGAGCTCTGGCTTTCGCTATCGAAACGTCCCGATGCGGTTGGCATTGGAATCACGCCACTATCCTCAATATGGGTAACCGTTCTGTCGGTAACATCGACATGAGCAATAAGCCCGTGAATCGGTCTTGCGTAGCCATTGTCAGTCGCATCCGTTCTAACAAAAGAAATGCACCGCAACGCGCGGTGTCCTTTTGGAATACTGTCGTGAGCATAACCGCCGGCTGGCCACGGATCGATTTGTATTAGCGCCAGCGCTTCTTCGGTGGAAACATCAATGCCTCTAGCGGAAACAGCCTCCAACCATTGCGTGTTGGATTTAGTCAGCATTATCGCAACACCGAAATCCGCGTAGTTATAAGCCACCTGTGCGTCATTTGACAACCGCGTGGTCGTCAGAACCATTTCCTTAGTGACATCGATCACGGAGACAAAACCACCATCGGCTTGCTGATCAACTCCCGTCAACGTTACGATCCTTGATATCTGCTTTTCCTGCAGCACATCATGTTTATTAGGTTCTTTTATCCCGATCGAAGAGAAAAAGGTCTGTTCGTCAGAATGATGTTCACGAAAAAGCCTAACTGCGATTGATATTTCACTCGCGGAAAGAGCTTCCAGGGGATGAATTGTCATGCAATGCTCCTCGGTGTAGTTTTGTTATCGTTAAGACATCTAATGTATCAGCCTCATTAATACTGGCACACAAAGATATATCACCTAAGCAAAAAGAATATCAATACTTGATGCAAACCCAAAATTGAAAAATTGGGGGTTGTGCACACATGTGGCGTGATCCACATTTATGCCCCCCCCCCCCAAACCAAGGCTTAACGGGGTGATTTTATCCAAGCCTGCCATCAAGTTCCTAGCCGCAGTTGCCACACCAATATCGCGAACAAATACATTCACCCACGTCAACTTACTAGCCCATCAGCAAAGTTTAAAAATATTCAATCTGACAATAATGCGAAATATCGCGGCCAACCCTAAAGCGACTCGGTCGCGTGTCAGGGCAGCGCTTATACCAAGGCTCTTCAAACTGCCGCGAGCACAGTGTTCACTACTGTTATGAAAACCTGCCCCATAGCTTTCTCACGTTTGATCGAGTTACTCTCATTTCTCAGCACGCCTGTGACGAAATAGTCGACGACTTGGCCCGGCTGTTAGGAGCCGTCGTTTTTTGCGTTGTTAATCATTTGCCGGAGCGTTGCCACGGCGATTTCAATCAAGGCTTTCTCATCGAAGGCTAGTAACGGTTTTCTGGAGAAAAGGGCCGTGCTGCCCTCCGAGAACACCAGCAGGGTGGACGCCACTTGGTTTGCAGTGGCGCGGTCAATGTCAGGCTCAATACCAAGCACAACGTCCACGATCATATTCGAAGCTTTTTGGTAGGTTTGGTCCAAGAATGCGGCCTTACTTGGATCGTGTTGGGCTAATGCCCAGAACTCAATCATGACAGCACTGGTCCGCGGAGAGAGCGAGTCATGAATAAAAAAAGTGACCAAATCAGCGAGCGTCTTATCTTGCTCCGTTGGCTGCTTTTTAACGAAGGACGTGATCTGCTGCTGATATTCTTCCAACCCCAGATTCATAGCCGCAACCATCAAGTCATCGACGCTTGGGTAGTGATAGGTCAAGTTGCCTGGACTGATGCCGCAGGCGGATGCCACCCCGCGCATGGTCAGAGCACCATAGCCGTCCTTGGCGAGGATGGCTCTGGCGGCTCGTGCGATCTTGTTTTTGGTGTCCGTTGGCATCGCGTTATTTTAGCTGAATCGAACTCGAGCGTCTTGAAATAGACCAGAATTAGTACTAACGTACTAAAAAGTGGGCTGCACGGCCTTTGCTGTAACGAAAGAGTCTATACAATGGGATTTTGCGAATAACTTGTCTATCCAACGAATCACGAATTTACGTAAAAGGATGAAGGATTACTTATGAGATATGCACTACCCGTTGTGGGTTTAGTTCTGGCGGCCACGCTGTTTGTGGGTTGCGATGGTCGCGATGGCGGCTCTCAAAACTCCGGCAATAACGTGAAGGCAGAGACTTCCCCTTGGGACAGCCTAAGCGCTCAAGAAATTCAAGCAACGGCAGCTGCGGTTATACAGCGTCATGGAGGCGGGGTGCTGTTTAATCGTATCAGTCTGGCTCAGCCTGATAAAACCGTCGCTTTGCAATGGCGGCCAGGCCAGCAAGCCGCGCGCCAGGCCGCAGTGTCTTTTCGTGCCGACGGCAAGACCCACCATGTGATCTACGATCTAAACGTTGCGTCGTTGGCTCCAACCCAAACCTTTGACAGCGGTCAGCCCATGTTGACCGGGGAAGGAGAAATGACTCCGGCGGCGACTCAGATCAACGAGGATCCGGCATTGCTTGGAGCATTGGCCAAGCGTTCGATTGAACCCGGTGACGGACTTTGTTTACCTCGCACTACCGGTCGCTTCTTCGACGAACTGGTGGATCCTGTAAATGATCGTTTGTTGCGTCTGGATTGTTTTTACATCAAAGGCCAAAGCGGCTTAGGGATATTGCCCTCTACCGCCGCCTTTGCACGGCCTATAGAAGGGTTAAGCGTGCTCTACGACCTTGAAAACCAGGCCATAATTGAAATTACCGACAGCTACCCGAACGGCGGCTATCCGCCCCACGACATTCCTGCCATGGAATATCACCAGGGCGCGCTGGAAACACGGGCCCCACTTCGCCCTGTGACAGTTACCCGGCCCCAAGGTTTTAACTTTACCGTGACGGGCGGTCGCGTCGACTGGCAAGGCTGGCAGTTCTACCTGCGCTTCGATCCGCGCCAAGGCACGGTATTGAATCGAGTTGGCCACCTAGCCCCAGAGGGCTTTCGGTCTGTGGCCTATGAAATCGCCATGTCGGAAATGTTTGTTCCTTATTTTGATACTGACGAACACTGGTTTTATCGAGCCTACTTCGACATGGGCGAGTATGGCCTCGGCAACATGGCCACCGAGCTAAAGGGCAGCGACTGTCCTAGCCATGCGGTATTTCAGGACGTCGTATTGCACGGCGCCGACGGCACACCAAACGGTGTGTCAAATCGAATCTGTATTTTCGAGCATGATCCGGGCTACCCCATTTGGCGTCATCACGAATCGCTGTATAACGACGTGCCTGGCATGGAAAACCACCAATCCCGAACGGCAACGGAGTTGGTGGTTCGTATGGTAGCCACTATTGGTAACTACGATTATTTTCAGGACTATGTGTTTGCTCAAGACGGGCGTCTGCGAGTTCGATTAGTAGCAACTGGGATCGACGCCACCAAGGGCGTTATGGCCGCCTCCATGGCCGACCCGTCAGCTGAAGCCGATACCGCCACGGGCACTCTGATTGCCCCTCACTTGGTTGGAGTAAATCACGATCACTTCTTTAGTTATCGAATTGATATGGATGTGGATGGCCAAAGCAACAACTTTCAGCGCCATAAGCTGCAGGCTGTTCCCCAGCCAGCCAACGCCCCTCGGCAGGGAATTTGGGCGGTCACCACCGAGACCGTCACCTCGGAATTAGCAGCACAGACACAAATAGATGTCAGCAAGCCTGCATTGCTGGTGTTTGCCAGCGCAGACCAAACGAACGCTATGGGTTATCCCGCGAGCTATCAAATCATCATGCCCAATGTGCGGCCATTGGTGACCTTGGAGGATGCCACCCATCAGCGCGCACAATTCGTTCGCAACAATCTGTGGGTCACTCGTTTCAAGCGCGACGAATTGTTTTCCGCCGGCTTAATGGTGAATCAATCCGCCCCGGGCATGGGGCTGCCGCAATTTGTTGCTGATGATGAAACCATTACTAACACTGATCTGGTCGCTTGGCCAACCATTGGCTTTCATCACGTGCCCATGGCCGAGGACTGGCCAGTAATGCCGGCAAAAGTTGACGAGATAATCCTAAAGCCGCGTAACTTTTTTGATCGGAATCCGGCTATTGATCTGCCGAATTAGCAGAAGCTAACACCAGGTAAAAGCGGCGTTAGAGAAAAGTGAAAGAGCTCTGGAGTAAATTATGAAAATTCTTGCAATTGGTGGATGCGGCAGCATGGCCCGCTATGCCCTTAAGGTAGCTCAAAACTTTGATGCTATAGATGAAATAATTATTGCCGATATCAATGAAGAAAGTGCGACATCTTTTGCGGCTACCCTCAATAATAAAGTTTCTGCTGTTCGGCTTGATGTTAGTGATAATCAAGCTCTTAAACTAGCAATGAAGAATATTAATATTGTGGTAAATACCTGTGGACCTTTTTTTAAATTTGGCGAACCTATTCTTAGTACTGCCATAGACTCAGGATGCCACTATTTAGATATTTGTGACGATTGGGAGCCAACACTTGAAATGATGAAGCTTGATGCTAATGCTAAATCAGCTGGTGTGTCTGCAACGATTGGACTCGGTGCAAGCCCTGGACTGACAAATTTGATGGCGCTCATTGCGATACGTGAATTAGATGAAGTCACGACAGTCTATACCGGCTGGGATGCGGGTGCAGCAACCATAGATGAAACTGCCAAGCAGCAATCTACCAATGCTGCTATGTTGCATGCAATTGAGCAAATGACTGGCAAGGTAAAGATATATCAAGATAGTGCCTATAAAATGGTCAAACCTCTTCAGGCAATAAATATTGAATACCCAGGTTTACCTAATTTTACCGGCAATATTTTTGGTCATCCTGAAGCAGTAACGTTTCCTTATTATTTTTCAGAGCTAAAAGATTGTATTAATCTTGCCCACGGTGGTTCCCTCGACTCAATTATTATCAAAGTTCTCACAGGTCTGGTGAACATTGGTTTCCTTAGCAAGGCAAAAGCATCAAATTTATTTTCATGGTTAGAAAGCCAGGAATCTCAACAAAAAAAATCTAATGCTAATAATTATCTTCCTTCTATGTATGGATTTGCGCACGGTTTAAAAAATGGAGTTCCAGCGAGCGTAGGAGTTTGCATAATGAATGACGATGATTCTTTTGATCGCATAGGCATGGGAGAAATTACTGGAATCCCATTAGCCTGTGGGATTAAAATGCTAGCCGAAGGAAAAATAAATGAAGCTGGAGTATTAGCTCCCGAAGCCGGTCACATTAATCCGCATGATTTTATATCTGATATATTGGATGAGATATCAAAGTTCCTTGACCTTCCGCTTGGTAACTTTGAAGAAAATATTAAGATTACACGATCCTGGTAATCGAATGAATAAAGATGGGAGGGCTAATAGTCTCCCATCAGTAACTCAAAGGAAGGTTAAGCTTTGTCTCCAAATTCCTTCATGTGTTCTGCAATTCTCTCGCTATCCCCATTCCTACGCTGTTTCCCTTGTTGTAAAGTTGTTGTAAAGACAGATTTACCCCTCGCAAACCATTGCTACATAAGGGCTTGTAAAACTGCAACTATTGAGTGGGAATAGTTTAAGGAACTAATAAGTCAAATGGGCGGCACAATAACTCTTTTAATTATTCTTCTTGCTACTCTAAGTACAGCATTTTTGTCGTCAATTTTTGGAATGTTAGGCGGCCTCATTTTAATGGGTGTATTGATTACTATAATGCCAGTAAGTCAGGCAATGGTCTTACATGGATTAATTCAATTAACATCAAATGGTTATCGAGCATGGCTTAATAAAACAGATATTAAATGGAATATTGTTTCTACATTAATTATCGGTAATATCATCGCATTAGTTGGGTTATTCTCATTAGCTTTTGTGCCTGATAAAGTAACTGTACTTTTAGTAATAGGTCTATTGCCATACATAGCTTGGGCGCTTCCTAAAAATAACTCCTTAGATTTAAGCAATAAACCAATTGGTATTTTAGCTGGCATGGTGGTGGTGGGTAGTAATCTTCTATCTGGTACAGGAGGCCCTTTATTAGATATTTTTTTCCAGCGAGTAGATATGACTCGCCATCAGGTTGTTGCAACCAAAGCTGTAGCTCAAAGTTTAGGCCATATATCTAAGATAATATTTTTTGGTTTTCTTGCAATACCTAAATTTAATATTTGGCCAAGTTTTTGGCTATTTATTTTTGCTGTGATAGCTTCTGCTATCGGAACTACTTTAGGAAAAATAATATTAGATAGAATTGACGATAGAACCTTCTTTGCATGGACACAAAGCATCTTACTAACTGTTGGTGCTGTGTTTATCGCCTACGCACTCTATCTAATGAAATGAGTTACATAAGGAAGGTTTAACGCTTGCAGGGATTGGAGCAGAGCTTAGAGATATGGAATAAATGTTTTGCATTTAAAAATATCTGAGTAACAGGTTAGCGACAAAGTATGTAGTGGGTAATGGTAGAGGGTAATCTAACTTCTTGATAAGAATGGAGAATGAGAAACTCTCGATAACACAGCAACTTAAGTTGCTGCAAAGTAACTACAAAAACTTTTTAATATTGTTATTAATCAATAACTTACAATCATGTATTTGTTGAGTGGGAATAATTGCTAACTCTTTCAGAATATATTCTTAAAAGGAATGGAGTTCCGCTTGGATCCAAAGGATCGTTAGTTAGAAATCTTAAAAATTCCTTTGGAGCAGAGAGTAACGCTAAATTTTGGAAATATTGGAATCCTATTTGGGGGTTTTACTTATCTAAATTTATATATCTGCCACTAAAAAAATACTTGCCCCAATCAGTTGCTGCCTTGGTTGCTTTTGGTGTTAGTGGTTCTCTGCATGATCTGGCAATAGGTATAGCAGGGCAGGGATGGCAAAATTTCTTTACAATTTGGTTTTTGATAATGGGTTTATTTTTAAATGCCTCAAAATCGTTAGGCATTAACTACAGTAAATTTAGATTCACTGCCAGAGTAATTATTAATACTTCTTCAATAGTATTTTGTTTTATCTTGACGAAAATATTTATAAATATGCCTTTTTAGTGATATAAAAAGGTACTACATAGAAGAAAAATACCTTTTTAAGTTATTGAATAATGCAATTTTTCTCAGGTCGACTATTGAGTGGGAGTAAAAATTTAGTGGCTTCAAAGATACATTTTTATTTTGATTTTATATCCCCTTATGCATATTTTGCTTGGCGTAAACTTCCTGTTCTAGCTAAGAAATACAATCGTGAAATTGAAGCGCATCCAGTTGTCTTCGGAAAACTGTTGGATAAATGGGGACAACTTGGGCCTGCTGAAATTCCACCAAAACGCAATTGGCTCAATGAGTACTGTTTAAGGTATGCAGCTCTTAACGGATTTAAATACAATCCACCAAAAAAACATCCTTTTAATCCGTTAGCTGCTCTAAGAATGTCATTGAAGGAAGTAAGCGGTGTTGATCAACATAGAGTGATAGGTTCAATATTCGAAGGGGGTTGGAGTTACGGTGCAGATCTAGGAGATCTGTCTACACTAATTTCTTTGTTGACAAAACAATCAATCGATGGCGAAAGTCTTAGTCATAAAGTTTTGGAATTAGATATAAAAGAATTGCTAATTAATGAGACTAGGTGCGCGATTGAAAAGGGAGTTTTTGGTGTTCCAACTATAATTATTGATAACAATCTATTTTGGGGCAACGATCAGATGGATCATATCGAGCTATTGCTAGGTGGCAAAGATCCTCTGGATCGAGAAAGACTCAAGGATCAAGAGAGGCCGAGAGCAATTGACCGCAAGGCCTTCAAAAGCAGGATAAATAGTGACTTGTAAACTTTACAACAGCAGAAATGGCAAACTACTGATAACACACAGATTTTAAGATAGTGGGACACACAAAAATTAACCAAAAATGTTGTAAATATGTTGTAAAAACAGATTTGCCCCTCGCAAACCATTGTTCTTACAAGGTTTATTTTGAGTGCGACTATTGAGTGGGAATAAACCTCTACTAAAGCTGTCTCTTATACACATCTGACGCTGCCGACGAATAG